>CAZKHR010000038.1:0-7440 GCA_964552745.1 uncultured Candidatus Saccharibacteria bacterium
GTTCAAGTGCTACCTCTAGAAAAAGTTTAAATTTTATCTCTTGATTACACATAATATCCGGATTTGGCGTACGACCTAACTTGTATTCACTAACCATGTGGTCAACAACTTTTTGCTTATACTCATCCTCAAAGTCAAATACCTGAAAATCAATCCCCAAACCGACTGCCACCCGCTTAGCATCAGCCAAATCATCTGCCCACGAACACTGCATACCAGGTAAATTTCGCGACCAGTTTTTCATGTAAACCCCAGTTACTTGGTGACCCTGCTCGACTAGCAAGCTGGCGGCAACCGACGAGTCAACACCACCACTCATACCAACAAATACACGCGACATCAGCGTGACGCTCCAGCGTAGAGCAGCCCAATCTTAGCAAGCTCGCCAACAGCCAGCCACCAACCCCTAGGGGTAAACCACCACATATCACCCCACTGCTTATCGCTAGCGACAGGGTGGCAACGAATCTCAAAATCATCCGGTAGCGCCCGCGAAAACTCCAGCCCAGCCCGGCGCATATGATATCCACTAGTCACCAAGATCAGATCTCGCATATCTAAAGCCTCTAGCTTCTGGTGAACCTGTTCGGCATTTTGTTTAGTTGTCTCGCTTTGTTCTTCAATAATCGTCCGCCCCTGTGATACGCCATTTTTCAGTGCGTGCTCTCGCATAGCCAAAGCATTGCTCGGCCCGCCCTTATCGGCTGCTGCCCCAGAGAAAATTATATACTCCGCCCAACCCTCTTTAAGCAAACGAATAGCCTCATTGGTTCGAGCGATCGTGTCACCGCCTGAAATAACCACTATTGCATCAGCCGAACGACAGCTACCAGTCGACTCCACGCCCTGACATCTAGTCAAATCATCTGGTGAAAGGTAAGTATCGATACCGACCACTATCGCTATCATTAGGATAATTGTCGTAATGATCCGCCAAAGTATCATAAAGTTCTCGCACTTTCAGTCTTTATTGCTTCGATAATCAACCGGGTTGCCTCCTTGCAATTTTCCTCAGTCGACAAACGGCCAAGACTAATACGCAAACTACCGCCAATCTCCTCGTCGCTCAGGCCTATTGCTTGAAGAACATGCGATTGAGTGCCTTTATTTGCCGCGCAGGCACTACCAGTAGCCACCATCACTCCTTGCCTTTCCAGCCAAAAAACCAGTCGCTCAGCATCAATGCCTGGAAATGAAACATGAAGAAAACTCGCAAGTCCTTTCTTTTTGTCTGATGAAATAACAACTTCGGGAAAGACCTGTTCAAGTTCATGTTGCATATTGTCACGCATGGTTCGTAGTCGCTTCACCTCGCTTGGCCGTCTCTTTTGAGCCAGCTCCACAGCGGTAGCAAATCCAACCACGCCAGCGACATTTTCCGTGCCGCTACGTAAGCCCATCTCCTGACCACCGCCGACAATAGTTGGCGCCAAAACCACGCCTGGATTCACCCATAACAAACCAACTTGCTTCGGACCATAAATCTTGGCCGCACTTAGTGTCAGTAGATCAACCCCTAAGCGCTTTGGTCGAACATCAATCAGTGCCAGCGCCTGTGAAGCATCACTATGAACGTAAAGCGGCAGACTACTGCCCGCTTTGCGCCGTCTGACCCGCTCAGCTTCAACAACTTGCATGATTTCGCTAATCGGCTGAATTGTCCCTAGTTCGTTATTTACTAGACCAATACTAATCAACGCCAAGTCAGGCTGAATAGCTCGCTCAACTGCATCGGCGGTAATTCTTCCCTTTTTGTCCGCAGCAATCACTACCCCATTTGACTTTTGAGCCATTCTTAAAACCGACATATGCTCAGTCGCCCCTACCGCCATCACGCCACTCGCGGCAGACAAAGCAATATTTACCGACTCAGTCGCTCCGGCAGTCATTACCAGCTCATCTGCCTGAACACCCATACTGCGAGCAATTCGCGACTTTGCCTCTTGGTAATCATGCTTCACCTCGATAGCTACCGAATATGGACTGGATGGATTAAAAAATTTCTCAGAAAAATACGGCATCATATCACTAAGAACCACCGGATCAATCGGTGTCGCGGCTGCATGATCGAGGTATATTATATCTTTCATATACCTCCTTATTGTATCATTAAATCTTTTCGCCGGTTTTTGGGTCAATTTTATACAGATGGAGTGCCACGCGCTCATAATAAGCCTGAGTTGCTTGATAAAAATTATCGAGCTCCGCTCCTTCTAGGTAACTATAGCGGGGCCCGGGCTGTACTTTCAGAACCCCTCTAGGCTGGAGCTCATAACGCGTCGTAACTTCTCGGTTAATAGTCGTATCGCTCACAACTTCCTCGTGCCAAATCCAAGTCTTTTCATCGAGATTAAAAAACTCTCGCCGAACCACATGCGGCGGCAATTGACCAAAAATCGCTTGACCAAGGTTACTCTCTTGCTGAATAAGCTCTCGCGTGGTGAGCGTTTGAGGCATCTGTTCTTTTTTTGACACTTTGAGTAGTGGCGTAATTGGATCATCCGCCACCATTAGTCGATAAATCTTTTTTAGCAACCTAGGCATAGCTCATAACCTATCTAGGAACTCCTGGTCTTGAGTTGGCTGCATTTTTGCGCATTCCCACGAGTAATAGGCCAAGTGTCAAAATTTCTTTTAGTTTTTCTTCAGGAAGAGCCAACCCCTCAGCTCTCCGCGTCAAATCCCGAGCAACTGATGATTGGCCCACAGGACCTTCTGAAGAAGTATCATTGATAGGCCTAGCCTGTCGCATTGCTTCATTCGTGGCCGCTTGTACTTCATGGGAATAGAGTGAAACTTCGGCTCCAGGAGACGAAGTTTGAGTCCATTGATCTGGATTTCTCGGATTGTCGTTCATATCTCTTTACTCCACTAAAGATTAAACAGCGTGCGAGTATTATGAAGCGTGGTACGCATAACCTCCTCTGGCGAAAGATTTTTCTCCAATGCCGTATGACTAGCTACCAACTCCACATACCCTACTTCATTCATTTTACCACGAAGTGGCGCAGGAGTCAAGAATGGTGCGTCGGTTTCGATAAGGATTTTTTGCAAAGGTATCCAACGATATAATTCCTGCTGTTTCACATCCTTAGTAAAGGTACTGATGCCATTAATACCAATATACAGCCCCTTACTCAAACCCTTCTCGGCATCTGTTCGCAGACCAGTAAAACTATGAAGTACACCGCGAATACCGGAAAAATTATCGAAAATCGGCCAAAAATCATCGAATGCGTCCCGAATATGAAAACTAACTGGCAAATCATAGTCGGTCGCCAACTGCAGTTGCGCCTCGAGTGCCTGCTGCTGAGAGTGGCGTGGACTATTGTCATAGTGATAATCAAGTCCAATTTCGCCAATAGCAACGAGCTTTTTATTTTCTTGATGCTCCTTTAGTAACCGCTCAATACCACCCCAGCCCAGCCTAGCATCGTGCGGATGCAAACCAACCGTAGCCCAAGTATTAGCATGTGCCTCAGCAAATGCCACCGCTTCACGCGAACTGCGCTCGTCCGTACCGACACAAATCATACCAATGCCGGCTTGAACCGCACGCTCGTAAACCTCTTCTCGCAAATCACCAAAAAACTCAGTGTCGTGAACATGGCAATGTGAATCGATCATCCTCATGATTTTGTCTTAGCGATACTAGTTTCTGGCGTGTGCAAATAAATCTTTGGAAATAGTGGCTGGAAATTATCGGGTACGACACCGGAAGAAAAGACTGTTTTGATACTTCTGGAGGTTTCTGGAAGAAATGGCACTAGTAAATCGGCAATCTGCAAAAGCGTTCCGGCTGCATGCGATAGCATTTCCGCTAGGTGGGCTTCTGCCTCAGGGTCGGTCTGGCGATTTTTGGCGACCTCCCAGGGCTTAACGCGGTCGATATACTGATTAAGTGAACGGATCATCACCCAAACCTCGTCAAGAGCACGATTGAACTCGAATGACTCCATTGCCCCACGATAAGGCGCCATATCGTGACGGCTAGGCGGCAAATCACCAATCACACCTGCTTGGTACCTGATTATCATGGCGACAACTCGCTGGACAAGATTACCGAGATCATTACCTAATTCACCATTGTATGCGGCCTCAAAACGCTCCCAGGTAAAATCACCATCATCCTGAGTCGGAATATAGCGAAGGAAATAGTAACGGAATGGATCAACGCCGTAATTTTTAATAATCTCCATCGGATCAACACCATTACCTAGCGATTTTGACATTTTTACGCCACCCGATGTAATATGTCCATGAACCAAAAGCACTTTTGGCAACGGCAAATCAAGTGCCAATAGTATCGCTGGCCAGATACCAGCATGAAAACGTAAAATATCTTTACCAACCACCTGAACATCAGCCGGCCAAAATTCTTGCCAAGTTGGGTCATTTGGATAACCTAAAACCGTTATGTAGTTACAAAGCGCATCAAGCCAAACATACATCACCTGACTGGGGTCATTTGGCACCGGCACACCCCATGACAGGCTTTTTACCGGACGCGACACACTGATATCCTGTAGGCCATCTTTGATAAGCTCGAGAAATTCTTTTTTTCTAAATTCAGGTATTATCTTCATCCGATTTGATTCGATTGCCTTAGTAATTTCAGCTGTGAGTAAACTCGTCTTGAGATAATAATTTTCTTCACTCAAGCGCTGATATGGAGTCTGGTGATCAGGGCAAATACCGTTATTTTCAGCGGCTTCCTTGTCAGTAATAAACGATTCGCAACCCTGACAATACCACCCCTCATAAATGCCTTTATAGAGGAGTCCGGCTTTTTCTAACTGGATCCAAACATACTGCACGGCAGCCTTATGCTTAATATCTGTTGTGCGAATAAAATCTGTTGTATCGACATTAAGTGCATGAATCATCCCCTGAAAGTTACCATACATACTGTCAGCGTAAGCTTGCGGTGCTAGACCCTGCTCAGCCGCTTTTGCCGCGACCTTGTTGCCATGCTCATCGACACCAGTCTGAAAGCGCACGACCTTACCGAGTTGACGCTGATAACGCGCCCAAACATCAGCCAGCAAATAGTCCAAAGCGTGACCGATATGCGGCGTACCATTAACATAGGGAATCGCAGTAGTGATATAAGCATGTTTTTTAGTCATAATACTTTATAGTATAGCAGAAATAACCTACAGACTGACAGCAGTCTGCAGTTGGTAGCACAACTACACAGACAAGGCGTACATTCTCAGATATAATGTAAATTTAACCTAATGCAACATCGCCATGACAGCAAAGCGCCCGGTCGTATCACCTGTAGAGTGCGAGAAGTAATTAGGGCTAGCGACCGTATTGACTGGCGAAATATAAATATTGCCTGGTTTTAGTCCGCTATCAAGACAAATTTGACGATTATAGCCCTGTAAATCCAAACGATAGCCATCTGGTTCTTTTGTATAAAAATCTCGCCACTCTGGCTCATCTTCATAGTCAAAATACTCCATAATATAGTGCGAAGCATGGGCACTTGGACTCATCCAAACTATAACATCCTCTAGTTTTGCGCCTTCATTTGCCATCTTGGCCAATACTCGCCCCAACAATGACGTAAACGTGGAATGTCGCCCCAAGTGAAGTAAAGCCAAAGTTTTTGTTTTCGGGTCGTAAACTACTGTCGCAACACAATCCGCTACCGGCAACATTAACGCTACGCCTTCTACCCGAGTAATCAAAGCATCGGCCACGACTTCGCTGGTATTTTTCGCTGTTGAGCCGTCATCGACTTCGCAAATCAAGCCATAGGTTCGCTTATCGCTATAGACAATCCGCTGAAACACCACATCACCATAATCAATATCTATTGTGTCGCAAAATCGCGTCCGATTCGAAACTATCGTACCGTCATGCACACCCATAGCGCGATCAAGCATCGTCCCGTCGGCCTTTGATGAAACGCGAACGAGAAGCTCAGATGGAAAACAAGTTGGTTGGTCTTTTTGAATCATAGGAACTTTATCTTTAATTTTACCACATCCCATAACAGGTGACCTATCGCCACAACCACTGCTGATCAGGTTGCTCAGTGGATCACCAAAGCACAGACCGATAAAACCTGGTTAGTACTTGTTTATCACCGTATAGCAAGCGACCCCGGTCCGTACGATAGCTACATTAACAACTTTACCCAGCAACTCGCAGCCATCAAGGCCAGTGGCATCACCGTCATGACCTACCAAGACGCGCTGGCAGAGGCCACAGCACAGCTATAAGGCATCCTGTCGACTAACTACTGCCCCAGCGCGTCTAGCTATCCAGATAGACGCTGGGATTCCATAGACTAGTGTTGAGATTATATCCTATATCGGAGTTAATTCGCCAATTCCGACCCGCTAAACGCACCCCTATAGCACCCTTGATGCTGGCGTCAAGGACCTAAAACTGCAATTTATAAAAAACAACCAGTTCATATATCTTGTGCAAGAGCCACTCTCATGTGGTAATATGATAATTTTCGGAGGTTTTAGCCCGACCCAATCTCAAAGCCCTAGATCCATCCTTGAGAAGTGTTAATTTGAACGTCTATCTTTTCATTATATCATACTCTTCTAATAAAGTCAACCACTGGTCAATCTCTAAATCCTCAGCACGAGCGTCGGGAGAGATATCGGCCTGAACCAAGAGATTTTCTACTACTGTTCTGTCGAGATGAAGCCCGCCAGCCAGTGAAGTGCGTAATTTTTTGCGTTTTGCTGAAAAACCAGCTTTCACCAGGCGGAAAAAGCCCGGTTTATTTATTTCAGCAACTTTCGGGTGACTGCGTCGATGCATAATTACTATTTGTGAATCGACTTTTGGTGGTGGCGTAAATAGCACCCTTGATATAACCGAGCCAAGCGTAACTTCGTGATAAACCTGAGTAGCGATCGCTAGGACGCTATAGTCTCCCAGCCCTGCCCCAAGACGTTCAGCAACTTCTTTTTGCACCAAAAGCACCATGATGGCTGGCGGATTTGGCGATTCGCTAAGCGATTGAATAATCTTACTAGTGATATAGTACGGCACATTTGCCACCACTTTATAGCCAGCAGGCAACGAGGTGGTATCAAATTGTAAAATATCTTGATTGACGACCTCCAGGTTTTTGCCAGGGAATTGCCCCGGTAATTTACGCGCCAGCTCTGTGTCGAACTCGACCGCTACAACCTTGCCAGCTTGCGCCAATAACCGGCTAGTCAACGTGCCCAGCCCTGGACCAATTTCTAATACTGTGTCGCTAGTCGTTAACTCAGCCTCGTCAGCAATCTCGGCTAACACACCAGGATCTTTAAGCCAATGCTGTCCGAGGTGCTTTTTGTTCTGAATTGCCACGGAGCACTAACCTACTGTGCCGGCGGTTTATTCGACAAACCTAATTTCTTATAACAACCAGGATGTTGAGTAGAAAGCCCTGCAGTTGCATTTGCATTTGCTATG
>CAZKHR010000039.1:0-7363 GCA_964552745.1 uncultured Candidatus Saccharibacteria bacterium
GATGACGGAGGTGAGGTTGTTCTCGCGGAAAGCCTCATCACCAATAGAGGTGACCGAGTTAGGGATGGTGATGGAGGTGAGATTGTTGTAGGAGAAAGCCTCACAGCCAATAGAGGTGACCGCGTCCCCTATAGTGACAGAGTTGAGGTTGTTATGGGCGAAGGCGTAGTTGCCAATCGAGGTAACTGAGTTGGGGATGGTGATGGAGGTGAAGTTGTTCCACGCGAAGGCCCATTCGCCAATCGAGGTAACTGAGTTGGGGATGGTGATGGAGGTGAGGTTGTTGCTTTGGAAGGCGTAGTCGCCAATCATCGTCACCCCTACTCCATCAATCACCCCTGGTATCACCACATCACGTGGACAGGCCTGGTTAGCCGAGTCGTTGCTTTCGTGGCTATAGTAGCCGGTGATGGTCTTGGCTTCTGTGCCAGTAGTGGCAAAGCAAGCTTCAGCAGTGGGAGTGACCAGCGCCTCATCGGCCTTGGCAATGTCTATCAGACTAGGTAGATTAATTATGGCTATAGCGCCAGCTAGTAATACTATAGCTGAAAATCTAGAAAACTCACTGAGTTTCAATGATCTTGTCTTATGTAATAAGTGAAATCTTTTATGGTTTGCGGTTTTTAGCCTCATTATTCTAAATATTTCCTTGAATTTGTAGTTATTTGTAATTTATTAAGTAGCACTATAGAGACATTATGCCATAAACATGATTAATCCAGTGCCCGTCCTAGAACAAACAAAAATACCAGTTGATCAAACTGGTATTTTTTGTTCCTTTTCGCGACAAGGAGTTTGATGATACGTGACAATTTCCTCAATTGTTTATCGGAATATGCCCAGTATTCAGGCGTAAGTGTTTCTTTTGGATTGCTTACTGCCCTTAGACTATCAAAGCGCTTACGGCTTGTCAAGGGTTTTTGCAAAAATCATTTAACAATAGCCACCACCTCAAGAAAATCGTCAATTAGCGTCTGGCGCAGACTGCCGTTATATAGTGCGGCAGCTGGGTGATATAGCGGCGCAATGGTAATTTTTCGCCCGTTGATTATCACTTGCTTCAATTGCCCGTGAACTTCACCGATTTTAGCGTTTGGCAAAAAATACTCCATGCTGTGACGACCCAGAGTGATGACGACTTTTGGGTCAATAATTTCGAGTTCTCTTAGCAAATATGGCAAAAAAGATACTTTCTCAGCTGTAGTAGGATCGCGATTATTCGGCGGGCGGTATTTGACGATGTTGGTTATATAGATGTCACTTCTGCTAAGCTTTGCTGCCTCTAGCATCTGGTCAAGGAAACGACCAGCTGCGCCAACAAACGGCAAGCCAGTTTCATCTTCTTTTTTGCCTGGCGCCTCGCCGATCAGTACGATCTGCGCTTCGAGATTGCCAGTGCCCATAACTAGCTGCGTGGCAGTCGATCGCAACTTGGCAGTCGCATCACTAGAGGATATCTTCAAAGCTAACTCATTAAGTAGCGTGGATTTATCTGTCATCAGTCGAATATATAGCGATTTACAAAGTTTTTAAGAACCGTTGACGCATGGCTAATATCCGCACCAGCGGCCAGCTCTACTAGCGCTCTAGCTTCGCCTGGCTCAAAATACCCATGATCTTTGTAGGCTTCGACGCGGATCGACAAACCTTCGAGGTCAAGCTCTGGATGAAACTGTGTTGCATAAACATTATCACCACAACGCAGCATTTGAACGCAAGAACTTGATCTTGCCAACTCGATTGCGCCACTTGGCACCTGGCCGATCCCCTCTTTGTGACCAACCAGTGCAAAAAACTTGTTCGGCAGACCGGACAGTATGGGATCGCTACGCTCGGTGTCATTTAGTATAATTTCCATCGGTACAACTGGCTCGCCAAAGTCAAAGCTTGGCTTAATACCTAGCGCCATTGATACGGTACCGATGCCCAAACACATGCCCAAAAATGGCTTGTCTGCGATAATTATTCGCTTCATGAGGTCGATTAGCCAAGATTCGTAGCGCAGCTGGTCAGGACTTTTGTCAGTCTGCTCATTAGCAAAGTTTGCTGGACCGCCACCCATGATAATCGCCTGATAATCATCAAGATTGACTTCGAACAGCTCATCTCTCTCCATCCTCAGACGTTGCACTCGGCTAGGTTCAATCCCGCCTATAGTAGATATGGCCTGAAACTCATTGTCACAAACATCATCTTCTGGACGAGATTGAAGTAGAAGAATTGGTTTCATCAAATTACCCTACCCTTTAGCTAGCTTGCTTGCACGTCCTTAATGCTCAAGCTTAAGCGGCCACGCTCGTCGATGCCGATTAGCTTGACTTTGACTATTTGGCCCTCTTTAAGGACATCGGTTACCTGCTCAACTCGCTGATCGCTTAGTTGGCTGATGTGCACCATACCGTCGGTGCCGGGCAAGATATTTACAAATGCACCAAAGTCTTTAATGCTGACTACCTTACCCTCGTAAATTCGTCCGACTTCTGGCTCTTCAGTCAGTGATTTGATCCAGTTTAGTGCCTTTTCGATACTAGCGCCATCTGGGCTAGCTACTGTTATCAGACCGTCATCTTTAATGTCGATTTCCGCGCCAGTCTCGGCGGTAATCTTGTTGATCACCTCGCCACCCTTGCCTATCACTGCGCCAATTTTCTCTGGATTGATCTTAATCTTCTCAATACGTGGTGCATATGGACTAAGGTTAGTGCGCGGAGCAGCTAGTTGAGTCATCATGTGATCGAGTATGTAATGCCTACCGGCTTTTGAGCCTTCAATCGCCTGGCGAAGAATACTTACTGGCAAACCATGGAGTTTCATGTCCATTTGAATTGCTGTGATACCTTGACTAGTACCAGTCACCTTGAAATCCATGTCACCTGCAAAGTCTTCAGCATCGGCGATGTCGGCTAGGATGTACGGCGTATTGCCATCCATCATTAGACCCATAGCGATACCTGACACAGGTCGCTTAATCGGCACCCCAGCGTCCATCAACGCCAAACAACTTGAACAAGTTGCCGCCATGGAGGTTGAACCGTTTTGGCTCATAATTTCGGTAACTGAACGGATGGCGTACGGAAAGTCTTCCTCGCTTGGCAAGACTGGTATCAGCGCTCGCTCTGCCAAGAAACCATGACCAATTTCTCGCCGCCCTGGTCCACTTAGACGCCTGACTTCACCAACTGTATAGCCCGGCGCATTGTAATGATGCATATAGCGACGCTCGCCGTCGTTGACTTCCATGGTATCAACCATCTGAGCATAGCTCAGTGGTGCCAATGTGACGATATTCATAGCTTGAGTCACGCCGCGGGTAAAGATACTTGAGCCGTGAGTCCGTGGCAATACGCCAACTTCACTCGACAGCACTCGCACTTCGTCTAGTTGTCGACCGTCTGGGCGAAGTTGCTCTTCAACAATACCGCGACGTACGTCCTTGTGAAGCGCCATCGTAAACGCTTCATCGTATTCATCGTATAGGCTTTTGTATTCGTCTTCGCCAACTTTTTCTCGAAAAACCTCATGAAATGCCCAGCGAAGTTCATTAACCATCTCGTTACGCTCTGGATATGGCGCGCGCAATTTCTCACCAAGCTTATCGGCGATCCACTGATCAACTTCTGTCTGCAAAGCCTCGTTTGGCAGTACAAGTTCGTACTCTCTAGCTACTGGCTTGACCAGTTCAATCAATTCTTTCTGCAGCTCAATCGCTGGTTGATAAGCGTTAAACGCCCATTCTATAGCTTCACCAATAATCTCTTCACTGACCTCATTGGCACCAGCCTCAACCATGGTCACACCACTCTCAACGCCAGCTACAACGATGTCTAGATCGCTCTGCTCACGCTCCTCAGCTGTCAAAAATGCCTTGAACTGTCCATTGACTCGGCCAACCCTCAGACCGGCTACTGGGCCGTCAAATGGTGTACCAGTTAGGCTTAGGGCTGCACTAGCAGCAATCATCGCCACGCTATCAGGACGAAACTCTGGGTCCATTGATAGCACGCCGGCTACGACTTGGACTTCTTGGCGGTAGCCTTTTGGAAATAGCGGTCGAATTGGTCGATCGATCAGTCGACCGATAAGTATGGCTTCATCGCTAGGACGACCTTCTCGTTTGATAAACCTTGAGCCAGAAATTTTACCAGCCGCGTAAAATTTCTCTTCGTAGTCAATGCTGAGTGGAAAATAATCAAGCTGAACTGGGCGTGAACCAACCTGAGCAGTTCCAAGCACCACTGTATCGCCGTAACGCACCAGTACACTGGCGGTCGAACGAAAGCCGACGCGGTTGACTTCGAGTGTCAACGGTTTACCACAAAAATCAGTGGCCACCGAAAAAATCTCTTTGCCGTGAGGGTTAATAATAGACATGTTTGTCCTCTCTTTCTCGCAGAGAGTAACAGGTATGAATCGTCCGAGACGCCTCGTATCTATCACCTTCTGCGTTTTTACTTACCAACTATTATACTTATATGTAATAGTGCTCATTCTCGAAATAGCACGAGCAAGCTCAGCACTTCCCTCGAATGCCTCTATTATAGCACAGTTGCCTGCTTTATAGTCGGGAAGTACGAAACATTGGTATGCCTCAAATAAGGTAGCCCTATGCCTACCTCTTTATGGTAGCATACTCTGCATGTTTTGTCAAGCAACATCCTCTCAGCAGGCTGTCACTGTACTAAATTTACCAGTCGCTAGTAGTTTTTCTTGGACTTTGTGCATAAATTCATCGATTGCCGGTGTGTTAGCGAACTCATCTTCGGACATCCAGGTAAACGACTCGTGTTCCCAGCTAATTTGCACCGCTAATTCTGTTGAAACCGAAACCTCGTAGAGCATGTGAGTGACACCAAAGAATGACCGCCAAGAGTGAATCAAATCATCTGAAGTTAGCGTAACTACCAGACCAGTCTCTTCCATGATTTCGCGTGCTAAACCAGACTCTGGCGACTCATCGCGCTCAATTTCACCGCCTGGCAAATCGATATCGTGAGCAAGACGCGGATGAGTTTCACTCCGGTACAGCACTAGTATTCTTCCCTGACCGTCACGAATCAAGGCCTTCGCAGCATGTTTCATTGTTCTAATTGTACCAGAAATACCACTAGATGTATATGCTTATAGCCAAAAGTAGCCCACCTCTTTTCTGGATTTTAAAGCCACTCAAGGTCAGATTTTCTATTTCTTCTGCTCAAGCGAAGACTTCTCTGCCCCAGATTTATGTTGCCGCATAGTACGCAATGACACCCGAGCAGCTGGAAAAGCTTTACGAAAGCGACGTAAATTATAGCGGTACCAGCTGATGGCAGCGGCACGGAGCTTACGCCGCTCAGTGCGTAGGTCGCGAATCAAATTATCGATATAATCTTGCACATCGTCGAGCGTACCTTGCAGTTTAGTTAGTTCAAACCGCAGTCGAACCAGAGAGATAAATGAGTTGAGAAAATCAACAGACACCAGCACGAACAGAGTCCAGCCCAATGCGACAGTGGCAGTTAAGCTAATTGAGCCAATTAGTGCGCCTAGCCAGGGGTGCAATACATAAACCACCAGCAGGCCGAGAGTGCCAAAGCCAAGGGCCGCAGGCAAACATACGTAGCCACGAAAATTCATTGGCCACTCAGAATAATCCCATAGTCGAAGCTTAAAGAAATAATCTAGCACAAATGAAACAACCAGCTCTAACCCTGTTGCAATCAGCATCACGGCCATGAGAACCAGGAATGGATTATGGACATACGGCTCCACCAAATAGATTATGCCAAGAGCACCAAAGCCATAGATCGGTAGCAATGGCATAGTCATAAACCGCTGCAGAAAAACTTTGCCGCGCATCGCTAGATGAAAAATAATCTCCCAGATCCAAGCCAGAAAAGAATAGCTAACAAAAAATAATACTATCTGACAAAACAGCAACATAACTTAATTATACATGTTCTCATTTTGGCGTGCCAGGTAGGCTATAGCTTAATGCTATCTGGCCTGACTATATTCAAATCAAGCCACTCGGCAAATCAATATCGTCTCATCTTAACCAGCAAAGCCACACCAACAGTAGAAAATATCATGCCGGTTAGTAGTACTAGCTTCTGGTTCACTCCAGTCTCCGCCAACCCACCAGCCTGATTGAGGTCGTCTAGTGTACCCATGTAGCCAATTACGATTGGGTCGATGATGATGTCTGGATAGAAATACCAGACAACCCTGAGGACGAGGGATGGATGATTGGAGGATGTGGTGGCGGTGGCGGTGCGCTATCTTTCCAGCATAACCGCTAACCAATATTCAAGCTAACCACTAAAGACAAGCGCTCGGCTCAGTGGGCTTGCACTCACCCTACTCCCTTAATTTAGCGACGATCACTTCTCGTCCGTCGCTTGCACCGCCGAGCGTGCAAGAGTACAGGGTGAGCTGAGGTGAGTCTGTGCGTTGTTCGATTTCTATAGCCTCTGGCGAAACGGCAAATATCTTACTGATTTCATAGCTGTAGCGCTCGCCTTGGTAGTCGACGATTATTTCATCACCGACCACTAGTTTATCAATACTATAAAATGGCGACTGGCGCCAAGTTTGCTGAGGCGTCATGCCCATAATAAACCGATGGGCAGAAAGCACAAAATTTCCACCTTCTTCTGGATTGCCATTTTCGGCCTGGCGCCACCAGGCTCCGTGCTCAAGCATTGACTCGTCACCCGAGGCGTATGGTACATTGATGTCTATTTTGGGTATATAAAGTCGTTGCTCGGTGATTTTGTCGGCGGTAGTCGTCAATAGCTTGGTGGTCGAGTTGTCGTTGGGATTTATCGTAGGAGAAAGCAAAAGCGGAGTCAAGGCAGTTATAAGAACGTAAGCCCCTCCGAGCATCAGCAAGGCGGCTATGATAGTGGGTATTGCTGGTTTAATCGATTTCTGTAGACGCATACCACCATTATACTACTTTTGAGTATTTGGCGTGTGATATAATAGAAAAGTATAACTCTTATGATTATCTAAATTTTTGATAGTCGAAAGGAAAACTAATAAAATGTATAAACCAGCCTCGGGGATGTCAATCTTAAAACATGGCCGTATTTTGCGGTGGTCAATTGTAGCGCTTTTCGCAGTACTAGCGATATCAATAGCGGCCTGGTCGCATGAAAGTTCTCGAACTGCCCACGCTTCCGACACCCCTACTGCCGAAGCTTGTTTTGCCACTACTGGCACAGAGACTAAAACTATCACTGACTACTACAACTACGAGAGCAATAACTCAGCCAACCCAGTCTGCCCACGTGATGTGGTGATACCATGAGCAATTGATGAAGTAGAGGTCACCTCTATTGGTGATGAGGCTTTCCGCGAGAACAACCTCACCTCCGTCATC
>CAZKHR010000040.1:0-2580 GCA_964552745.1 uncultured Candidatus Saccharibacteria bacterium
GTCAGCAAGCTAGGCACTGGGAGTGTAATATTACAAATCGGCGACGCAAATCTAATATTGGCTGGACGATACAGCAACCACAATTTATCGCTGAGATACGAATTTATGGGTTGGTCAAGCATTTACTGAAGACCTATGCTCGGTTACGAGATAAAGATGCCAAAGAATGGCTAGATTTTGAATTAAATTCTATCTGGAAATCTTTGGTCGCTGATATAGGTACAGCGCTGGTGGAGTTGGGGTCACTGATATGGGTAACACTGGAAATTATCAACCGCCAGCAACCAATTGGGCAGTTTATTTATGTCCAGCAAATGGTTGGGCGAGCATTTAGTGAGGCGAACAGATTAGCATCGCGATTGGGGCAAATTGACGAAGATTTGGCTAATATATTGCAGTACCAGCAATTTATGGAGCTTGAGTCTCGTGACGAGACTGGTCAAGTTATCGGCGAGCTGACTGATAGTATAAAAATCCAAAATTTAAGTTTTAAATATCCTGGTACTAATAAACTGGTCTTAGATAGAGTGTCCATGCAGATCAATAAAGGTGATAAAATAGCAATAGTCGGTGAAAATGGAGCGGGCAAAAGTACCTTAATTAAAGTCCTGATGGGGCTATACGATCCAACCTATGGAGAAATCTTGATTGATAATCAGAGCTTAGCGAGTATTAGAAAGGACTCGTGGCATAAACAGATTACCCTACTTAGTCAGCAGTTTGCTCAGTACGTATTTGCAACGATACGCGAGAATATAGTGTTTGGTGATATCAATAAGAGGTCAACTGAAGAGTTAATTACCGAGGCAATGCAACAAGCAGAGTTTCTGAGTGTGGTAAAAAAGCTACCCCACGGGGCGAACACTTACATAGAGCGCTGGATGGCGGAAGATGATGATAAAGCTACAGCCACAGAGTTGAGCGGTGGTCAATCACAAAGACTAGCGCTAGCAAGAAGCTTCTTTCGAGATTCATCTATCGTGGTGCTTGACGAGCCAACTAGTGCTATCGATGCCTTGGCAGAATCTCGAATCTTTAAGAGGCTATTTAAGCGCACAGACAAAACAATGATAATTGTTAGCCATCGTCTGACAGCCGTTGAGAAGGCAGATGTAATTTATATGATGGAGGATGGTAAGGTCGTAGAGTGTGGTAGCCATATGGAACTGGTTGCAAAAAAGGATCGTTACTATCGCATGTTTGAGTCTCAGATAACAAATAACCCCTCTTAGTGAGGGGTTATTTAATTTATGCTGGGATTACCAGCTACGTTGACGGAATGAACCGCCATCGCGGTCACTACCACGATTGTTGCCGCCACCGTTGAAGTCGCGACGTGGCTTGTCCTCGCGGGGACGTGCGGCATTGACGGTGATAGCACGACCATCAAGCTCTTTGCCATTTAACTGGTCAATAGCTTTTTGGTTGTTTGCCTCATCGACAAATGTCACAAATCCAAATCCACGTGAACGACCTGTTTCGCGATCCGTTGCAACAGAGGCGCGTTCAATTTCGCCGATCTGCTCAAAGAATTCGCGCAGGCTGTCGTCGGTCGTAGCATACGCTAGGCTACCGACAAAAAGATTTTGCTTTTGCATCTATAGTTCTCTCATTGTTATTTACGCGTCAGATCGACCTGCTACGTCACAACGAAAGTGTACATGCGAGCTTCTGAACCACTTTAGTTAAGCACACCTGTCGCAATAAAGCAAATCAAAGTGCTTGCGTTTTTCTGCAACAAAGCGCATAATGATATGTGAGCTGGTGTGCATTGGGGCATTCCCAACACGCCGACCAAGACAAATATCTGAAAAAATAAACATGCCCCGGGTGGGCGCATAGCAGCTCACTTCTAAAGCACTTATGGTATGATAAATATATGCCACCAAAAAGAATTGAGAAAAAATTAGCCAACTTAACACGAGAGTTTTTTGCGCACCATCCCGATGTGCGACTTATTGCGGTGACTGGTAGTGCTGGCAAGGCTAGTACAAAAACTGCTATCGCCACAATTCTCGCCAAACAGTATACTGTACAGCTGCGCAACGAAGAGCCCTTAACTAAGTCCGATGTTTTTTTGCAGATTATGGGCGTGAAGGTTCCAGAAAAAGGCTTGTTTAAGTGGCATAAAGTGATCAAGGCGATGAAGAAGCGAGTTAACGCCGAGCGGCCAGATATTCAAGTTATTGTTCAGGAATTTAACCCTAAAAAACTTGGTTACAATGATTGGTTTCGTCAGTTTATTATTCCAGACATAACAGTTGTAGCATCGGTGACAAATGGTCGTATGCAGGTTGAGTACCCGGTAGAGCAGGTGGCAGAAGAAATGATTGCGCTGGCTAACTTCTCACGCATGGCTATTATTAATCGAGATGATGTTGAGGGTCGATTTGCTGGCTTTTTGACTAATCCAAACATTACGACTTATGGTGCTAATTTTCCGGCAGAGTACTACTTTGATGAACGTGATTTTTCATTGGCTGATGGCTATAAAGGTAAAATTATGTCCCCGGAGAGTGCGGATGGTACGGAGGTGTCAATACATCTGATGGGCGAGCACAATATGCGTCCAGCTATTGC
>CAZKHR010000040.1:2615-7184 GCA_964552745.1 uncultured Candidatus Saccharibacteria bacterium
GTGACTGAGCAGAATATTGCGGCAGGTATTGATAGTCTGCCTTCGTTGCCAGGTCGGATGAATGTGCTTGAGGGTGCGGATGGTACTTGGCTGATTGATGATAGCTATAGTTCAACGCCAATGACGGCGTTGGCTGCTTTACAGACACTTTATAATCTAAATGTACCTCAACGGATTGCTGTACTTGGCAATATGAATGGTCTCAAGGGTGTGTTTGAACAGGCGCATCAAGAATTGGGGTCGCACTGTGCTGTTGATATGCTGGATTGGGTAATAACAGTGGGAGAAAAAGCAAACAAACACCTAGCTCCAGCTGCCAGGCAAAAAGGCTGTCAGGTCAAAGAGTGTATCGACGCGATTGAGGCCGGTGCATTTGTTCGCGATAAGCTTAAAGAGGGCGGAGTGGCGCTATTTAAAGGCTCAAGTGGCGGGGTTTGGTTAGAGGAGGCGGTTAAGATTAACCTCCTTTCAGTCAGTGATGAGTCAAAGCTTGTCCGTCAGGAATCGAAGTGGCTTGAAAGAAAGCAAGAGTTTTTTACGGAAAACCGAACGAAGTGATACAATAGAGTAATAATTAGGTCAGGAGGAGAGGACACATGGATCCGCAACAACAAAATATGCCACAACCAGGAGCGCAGCCACCAGAGCCACCAGTTCAGTCACCGATTCAACCGACGGAGCCATCTGTTCAGCCACCGGTTCAACCAATGGCGCCACAACCGTCTGTACAGTCACAGCCAGTGACACAGCCGGCCTATACGCCACCCCAAAAACCAAAAAACACTAAAAAGATAATCGGAATTATAGCCGGTGCTCTTGGGTTCTTACTGATTGTTGTGGCAGTGTTGCTTTATTTTGTTTGGTGGCAAAGTCCAAACAAAATGACCACCGATGCTTTGCTTAGTGTCTTGACAGCCGATAAAATGAATGGCAAGGGTAGCATTGTCATAGACGCTCCTTCGTCGGAGGTAAAGTTAACTATCGATACCACCGGTACGACCAACGGTAGCATGTCTAAGGGCGACGCTACTGTAAAGATTGAAGCTGAATCGATCGGTGAGGACATAAGTATGAATATGTCTGGCGTATTAGCCGAGGACGGGACCTTGTATATTAAGCTCGACAAGCTTAAGCAGGCTGTCGACTCAGTCATTGATGTCTATGTAGAGCAACAAGCTGATCAGTATCGAGAAATGGGCTATAGCGAGCTGGATATCTCACAAAATAAGGATATTCTCAAGCAGCAATTTTACGATGTTCTTAACTTAGACTCTATTATTACTCAGACTGATGATCAGTGGATGAGAATTACTACCGATGATCTGTCAGAAGATGAAGACTCAAAGTGTACCGCTGATGTGCTAAAGGATGCGAGCACGGACAAGAAGTTGTCGCGAGAAATATTGGCTATTTATGACGAAAATCGATTTATTCAAGTTAAAGAAAAAGTAGACGCAAAAGATGGCGCTCCTGGGTTTAGACTGATGGGCGATCGTGATAAGGCTAAATCTTTCATCGAGGAGTTTAAGGAGACTGAGGTGGCAAAACGTCTTGCGGCTTGTGATTCGGAGATTTTTGACTCGGTTGATGAGCTTATTGATGACAAAGAGCTATCATCGGACACTGATTTTGATTTTGTAATCTGGGTTAACCGATTGTCGCATAAACTAGAGAGCATTCAGATTAATCTTACCGAGAGGGAAGAGAAGACAAGTATTTCACTGGTATACGACTTAGAGATCGGTAAAGCCAATGAGATAGAGATTCCATCTGACACCCGTGATTTCAAGGAAGTTTTTGAAAGTATTCAGTCATCATTGCAGACAATTGGTGTTGGTGCTGAGTCTGATAGCTACTACGATTATGAATACGAAACCTACGATTCATATTCACAGTTTGAAGACATATAGTCTAAGCGATAGGTCTGGCTGAGGGGTTTCTTGCTGATTTGTGCTATACTATCAGAGACATGAAGCGTTATAATCCAACTGAAATAGAGCAAAAGTGGCAAGATAAATGGGAACAAGACGGTACCTATGTCACTGACTTAAGTGATCAAACTCGACCTAAGTACTATGGCTTCTCAATGTTGCCGGGTATCACTGGGGCAGGAATTCATATTGGCCATGGACGAACTTACCAGTTTTCGGATATCAAAGTGCGTGCTAAGCGCCAGCAGGGTTATAATACTTATCACCCAATTGGCTGGGATAGCTTCGGTCTACCGGTAGAAAATTATGCTATTAAGGTTGGCAAAACTCCGCGTAAAGCTCATGATGACGCTAAGGTTCATTTCAAGCATCAGCTCAAAAAGTTGGGTTTTAGTTATGACTGGACGAAAGAGGTTTCAACTGCTGATCCGGAATACTACAAGTGGACACAATGGATTTTTACTCAGCTCTATAAGAATGATTTGGCTTACCAAAAAGAGCAACCGCAATGGTGGTGTGAAACGGATAATACTGTTCTAGCAAACGAACAAGTTGAGGGCGGAAGATGTTGGCGCTGTGGCAACTTAGTAGTAAAGCGTAATCTTAAGCAGTGGTTTTTTAGAATTACCGCCTATGCTGATGAAATGCTAGAAGCTATCGATGAGCTTGACTGGACGGAAATGGTTAAAACCATGCAAAAAAACTGGATTGGCCGTTCCATTGGTGCGGAGGTTGAATTTAGTGTTGATGGTCGTAGTGATTCTGAGTCACGATTAGCTATTTCAGTTTTTACTACTCGCCCCGACACCCTGTTTGGCACAACTTATGTGGCTTTAGCGCCAGAGCATTCTTTAGTTGATCGGTTGGTGACTCCAGAGTCACGTCAGGCAGTCGAGGAGTATATTGCATCTGCTCAGAAAAAGACCGATATTGAACGCCAGGAGAGCAAGGAGAAAACTGGAGTTTTCACTGGTAGCTATGTTATTAACCCAGTTAACGGTCAAAAGCTGCCAATTTGGGTGGCTGATTATGTACTCAGCGGTTACGGCACTGGGGCATTGATGGCGGTGCCGGCGCACGATGAGCGTGATTTAGAGTTTGCAAAAAAGTTTGATTTACCAATAGTGCAGGTTATTGAACGACCGGAGAGTGTAGCAGAGACAGCTGCGTATACCGGTGAGGGTCCGCTAATCAATTCTGGTCGGTTCAACGGTCGTCAGGCATCGGAGGCACGCGAGGAGATTGTTGCCTGGCTCGAGCAACAAGATACTGGTCGGGCGCAGACAACCTATAAGATGCGAGATTGGCTGATTTCTCGCCAGCGCTACTGGGGCGCGCCGATACCAATTGTTCACGTTGAGGGCAGGGCGCCAATTGCCGTTGCGGATGAATGTTTGCCAGTCATTTTGCCAGAAGTTGAGGACTTTAAGCCGACTGGTGGCAACACTTCTGTCTTGGCGCAAGTTGAGGATTGGGTGCGTGTCTGGGTTAATGTCGATACTGGTCAAACTGTTGAAATTGGTCAGCCAAAGCCTAGTGGTGATAGCTGGGTTGAGGGTCGTCGTGAGACCGATACGCTCGATGGCTACGCTTGTTCAAGTTGGTATTTTATTCGCTATATTGATCCATTTAACACCGAGCAGGCTTGGGATCCAGAGTTGGCGAAGTATTGGCTACCGGTTGATTACTATAACGGCGCTGATCATGCGGTGGCGCACTTGCTGTATAGCCGATTTTGGATGCGATTTTTCTATAAACTTGGTCTAGTGCCAACGCCCGAGCCGTTTAAGCGAATGATGTATAACGCCTATATCATGGCGCCAGATGGTCAAAAAATGTCAAAATCCAAAGGTAACGTAATCGACCCAATGGAGATTATGGATTCTGGTTATGGTGCCGATGCTTTGCGAGTTTACGAAATGTTCATCGCGCCCTATGATATGGACGCACCGTGGGATACGCGCGGCGTACCTGGCACCTATCGATTTTTGAATCGAGTGTGGAATTTGGTGCAGGAATATATCGAAATCAGCAATCAAGCATCTGCTGAAGAGGGTTCCGCGACGGAAGGTGATATGTTAAGGGCTACTCATGCCACAATCAAAAAAGTCACTCGAGATATCGAGGACGAAAAGTTTAATACCGCTGTAGCAGCGATGATGGAGCTAGTCAACGGGCTATACAAGGCCAAGGAGTCTAGTGGCATGGCGCACTCTGATCAATGGCGTTTTGTGCTTGAGAGTTTGCTACAGATTCTGGCACCATTTGCGCCACATATCACTGAGGAGTTATGGCATCAGTTGGGGCATAGAGACACTATTCACGTTGACCATTGGCCAAAATGGGATGATGCGTTGATTCAGAGCGATACTATGACGATTATCGTCCAGGTTAATGGTAGACTTCGCGCCAAACTAGAACTCCCTGCCGATACCGACAGGGAGGATATAGAGCAGGCGGTGTTAGCGGATAAACGTGTCGCTGTTTTCACTGGCGGTAATCAGCCAAAGAAGGTTATTTACGTACCAGGTAAGTTGATGAATGTAGTTGTTTAGGATTGACTATCAGGATTAATCTTGTAGTTAAGTATCTCGATGTAGTCACTAGCCACCCATACGGTCTCTTCGTTATCGGAGTT
>CAZKHR010000041.1:0-7178 GCA_964552745.1 uncultured Candidatus Saccharibacteria bacterium
GGTATACAGATGCGGACGCCTAAAGAGATGTTGCAAAGGTCTTGAGTTTTATACGCCGTGCCTAAGGGCTAACAATACTTCTTGTGCTTGCAGTTCATGTAGATATTGTCTTTAACAATTCTATGGACAATTTAGCGGAATTAGAGCGATTGGCGCAGCTTTTTGACGAATCAAGAATCGATCCGGTTTTAGTGAGTATACTTGGCGATACTGATGACGTGCAAAATCGAATTCTTTCTCGGTTAGAGGGGATGAGGGGCAAAAGAGTATCTACGGATCTTGTCATGGCAGAGTTAGAGCCCTTAGATGAGCGACTTGTGAGAGAGGGGTGGTATGAGGGCAAGTTGACTGTCTCGGGCAAGGCACGACCGTTTCATCCCAGTGCATATAAAAGAGATGGGAACACTCCAGCTTTAGGCGATGAGCTAGGGGAGTTTGTACTCTTGCGGGATGAGGAGTTCGTTTGTCTTGGGTTTGATCTTACTATTGACGACGAGGGCAACTACGATAAAGGTCCAGTCGGCTTGCTAATTGTCCCAGCTGAAGCATATCAAGGTAATTTTGACATTGACTACAGTTCGGCGTTGATGCTTTTTGATGAAGATAAAGAAGAGTGGGCTGCTAGGTTTGAAGAGCCATCGTCTGAGATGATTGCGCTTGATTTGAAACGGGGGCCAGCTAAGTTACATCGGGTGGTAGATGAGGCCGTTCATGCAAGCGCTTCAGATAGAGCGCGGACTGATTTTCTGCGAAGACTCAGGGTCGACGGTGTATGCCCCGATCTCGGCGACAACTATCCTTTACAAGAGAATCTCGGTAAGTTTGTCTATGAGACCCTAAAGTTCGATAGTCAGGTGCCTTACGAAATTACAGTGACTGGACAAATTGGGGTAATCGAGCAATCGGGTATAACCATGCGTGAATTGACAGATGACAGCGGAAAACCTACAAGCCTTACGGTTAAGGGCTATGTTGAGGATATTTTAATGGAGGAGAGTGGCGGTGATGGGATGATTACTCCTCTGCTTATTGTTGTAATGCCTAGCGCGAGAGGTGAATTCGGTTGGAATTGTATCTTAATTCCAGCGGAAAATATCAGCAGCCCAATCAGAAATACTCGTCCAAGGCGATCACTTCTGGGGAGTGCTACTCTGAGGCTATTTGATACGGTTGGCGGGGTGATGAAATTTTTAGAAGAAAAGTCTTCTAAACACCCACAAGAACAGGCGTCTGAGCTTACTGATAATGACACGGAGGGTGATGGAGAGGGTGATGCTTCTGTGGATGCACTAGAGGGTATTAAAATTGACGATTGGAACGATGATATAGCGTATAATGCCACGAAACAACGATTTGAAATATCACTCAAGGAAGATATTGAAAAGGTCACACAAGCGTTCAGTCTTTTTTTAGAGGAGCTACCTGGTTCAGATAAAAATCCGATCAATGAAGATGATCTTGCGCAGGTACTTATACGTTTGCGAAACGAGATTCTACCAGGAATACGCCTTCAGGCTGGTGATAAAATGTTAATTTCTGGACCCATACGAATAATAGACAATGGCACTAGTGACGGCGTGGGCATGAGTGCCGTGGTCGGTACATTTAAAAAGCTTAATATTATGATAGATTCACGCTCGGTCGAGGGGGTAGTTGATTATAATTTAATGATCGAACTGTCGGACTGTATCTTTGAAGGAGAAAGTGGGCTAGGTGAAAAACGTACTTCAGAGGTCTACATACCTTTAAGGGGTGGCGAGCAGGAAATAGTAAACTTTGCTAAAATTGAACCAGAACTAACCTAATCACGAAAAGGATGGATAATATGGCATACGAAGGAACTAAGCTAATTAATTTTGAACCGCGGATCGAGCCAGTCGGAGAGCTGGAGATTATTGACATTGAAGTTGGTACGGGTGAGGAGGTGCCTGCTGGAGCGACGATTACTGCGCACTATACGGGTGCGTTGGTGAAAAACGGTATAATTTTTCAGAGCAGTCATGATTTTGGTGAGGCGATATCATTTGGCTTGAGCCAGGTTATCAAGGGCTGGACGGTTGGTGTACCCGGTATGAGAGTTGGTGGCACAAGGCGATTGATTATTCCGGCGGAGATGGCTTATGGCGCACAAAGTCCGGCTAAAAACATACCGGCCAACAGTGATTTGGTGTTTGATATTGATTTAGTGGCGATTCGCTAAGCTGATATCGCGCCTGTTTGTGTTAGACTGGGGTTGAGGATGAACAAGATTAATTGCCAAACCTAAAGGAAGTACAGAAGGCAAGCTATGGATTCAATTAGAGTAAAGATTGTAGTCATCGGTGGAGGTACCGGTAGCTTCACGGTCTTAAGTGGATTAAAAAATTACACGGGTAATATTACGGCCTTGGTCAACATGGTTGATGACGGCGGTTCGACTGGCACGCTTAGAGATGAGCTTGGCGTTTTGCCGCCGGGTGATGTTAGGCAATGCTTGGTCGCTTTAAGTACTACACAGATGGTTCGTGATTTGTTTAATTACCGATTTGAGGATGGCGGAATGAAGGGCCATGCTTTTGGCAATTTGTTTATGGCGGCGCTTGAAAAGATGACCGGAAGTTTTGCTGAGGCGGTCGAAACAGCTAGTGAAGTTTTGCGAATTCAAGGACGAGTTGAGCCGATTACACTTGATAATGTAGAGATGACCATGAAGTCAAGTAAAGGTGCGGTTGTTAGGGGTCAACATAATTCTGATTCAGTTAAACTGGAAAGTGGTGAGCGGCCGTGGCTAGAGCTTGAGCCGGAGGCCCATATTAATCCTTCAGCACGACAGTCCATACTTGAGGCAGACTTAGTAGTAATTGCTCCGGGGAATTTATATACCAGTATCGCGCCGACTTTATTGGTGCACGGAGTGACAAGAGCTTTGAATGAGACCAAGGCAAAAAAGGTTTATATTAGCAACCTTGTCACAAAGCCAGGTCAGACAGATGGCTTTACGGTGGCTGATTTTGCCGAAGAGATTGAGCGTTTCTCGGGCACGAAGCTGGATTATGTGTTATATAACAACCATCGACCAGGCCAGGAGCTGTTGGATAAATACGCTCACGAAGGTGAGTATATCGTTGACTGGGATGAGGTTGAATTAGCGAAAAAACACTATAAGACTAAGGGTCAGAATTTGATATCTGAGGACGTATGGGTGAACAGTAATCAATCGAGCGATCCGTTAGCAGGTCAGCGGAGTTTAATCCGTCATGATTCTGACAGGGTGGCGCGTGAGCTAATGCGGATATTTTTTGCATGACAGAGGTGTATTTAGATCTTGATCGAACGTTATTTAATACGGATTTGTTCAGTGAGCTGAGTTGGCAGTTTTTGGCTGAAACTTATCATGTATCGACCGATGAGGAGTCTCGGCAAGAGAGTTTTTTCGTTCATAGTAATAATATGTATTATTACGATTTTGCTGAGCACGTGCGTAGTACTGGTTTGGATGCCGATCAGGTATACGAAGCAATTCGTCAGTCCGAACTGGCGGACGGCAGGCTGGAGTATTCAGGTACGGGTGAGCTAATAAAAGGGTTGGGAAATAGGGCGAGAATATTAACCTACGGCGCAGATGATTATCAGCGACTCAAGGTTGATCTTTGCCCGAGTATCACTGGCGTGCCAGTAGTGACGACTCAGAGGCCAAAGGGGCTGTTCTTCCAGGATAACCCAACGCCGGCAGTTTTATTTGACGATAAGCCAATCGGTGATGAGCTGCCGTCATCGGTAACTTTTGTTCAGTCGACTTCCTATAACGATATCTCGGCACCAGAGGAGAGTGTCTCTTGGCATATAGTTGAGTCAATCGATGAGTTTAGGGAGTTCATAGAGCCACTGGACCTATTGCAAAAAAGTTAATAGTATGATATAATTGAGAATAAGGAGCTAGGGCTCTGTGATTTGTTATGGGAATGAGATTTTATGACACTGATGATAGACTATGAGGTAGATGCGCCTCAGCTGCTCGAGTTTGAATCTGAGTTTGAGCGGCTTAAATTTGAAGGCAGGAGCGCCGCTAATGTTTATGCTGAGCTTGGTATTGATCGCAATGATTTGTTTGAGCACGCTGAGCGAGTGGAGTCGCTAGTCCGAGCTTATGCCGGAAATGATATGCCGGAAGAGGCGATACAGATGGCTTTAGTGCACGACGTCTTTGATCGGTTTTGGAATACAACTAGTACAAAGAGTACATTCGATAGGCGAGAGTCTGCCAAGTATATTCTACTTGATATGTTTACTGAAAAGTATTTTGCTGCTAATCAGGTAGATTACGCTTTGGGTATTTTACATGACATGGTTAAGGTTGAGCAGGAGTCTGGAAAGCATCGGTCAGAGATGGCCAAAGAGGCTAGGAAGGACAAGGGGCAAAAGACAATAAGCACCGAAGTTATTAATATGTTGACGGATAAGTACGAAGGTGATATTCCAAAAAATGTTTGGGAGACAATTGAACCGTATATCGATTTTGAGCATATGGATAATTTTTTGCATGATACTAATATTGAGTCTCTAGTGATCAAGGCGTGCGAGCTTCTTGACAATATGCGCCACCCGTCGTCGACTCGCGAGTCGGCAATTCTTCAGGATGTACTTGAGGCTGAGTCGTTCTATGCGCCGATACTGGAAGTGATTGGCTATGACGGCTTGGCGTCGTCGCTAAGGAGCGAGGCGCACTGTATTCGATTGATGAAGCAGGATAAAAGTGAGGTATTGAAAACGGCCACGGAAGAGCTGGAGAAGATTGAGCATCTGGGCATAGATAGCATCGCCAATGAAGTGTTTGGGGACTGGAGGGTTAACGGCTGTATTAATGCGGTTGGTATTGACAGTCTTACGGATAAGGTGCCAGTAACAGTGGGTGATTGTATGATTAAAACCAAAAATAGCAACAACATTGACGTTAAGTATCGTATCAAAACGGTTGGTTCGTTGGCCGATAAGATGGAGCGGTATGGCAAGGAGATGCCCAAGGATATTGTTGGGTTTACGGTGATATCTAATAACGAGGAAGATTCTGCGCGTGATTTTGCGGATTTTATCATTGATCGCATGCCTGAAATGACAGAAACAATTGCCAAAAATAAGCAGAAAGCGTTTTTCGTACAAGGGTCGGAGGAGTATATCGGAATGATCAGGCGAATACTGGAGGAAAAACTAAAAAATCAGCTATCGGATGGTCGAAAACTGGAAGATCTTGTGGAGTTTAAGGCGCAATCGCCAGGGCAACTTGAGGAGGCTGGGCATCGGAAGTTAAATGTCGCCAAAGTAACCATGCAAACTAAGCAGGGTGTTTTTGTCGAAACACAATTCCTTACCAAGAAGGAGCGTGAAGCCGCACGCACTGGTGAGGTGGCGCATATTATTTTTAAGTATTTCCGTCAGCTAGAAAAAATTGGAAAAGACGTTAGTGCTCAAGAAAAAAGAGCGATTGTCGAGCAAGCAACGAAGGTTCTTGGGTCGGTGCATAATCGTAGGCTATTTATGAATCGTCACAATTTGCAAGTGAACGAGAGATCTATAAGGGGCGCAGAGGCGGTAGCGTTTGCGCTCGCTACTTAATTTTGTGGTAATATGAGTAAGATGACTATTTACTACACTGACGGCTCTGCTTCGCCCAACCCCGGTCCGGGTGGTTTTGCGGTGATTAAAGACTTACGGCCGCATATTTTGGGGTCGGAAGAAGGTGATTCGACTAATATTCGGATGGAAGGTAAGGCGTTAATTGCTGCTCTGAAGGATGCAGCTGGTGCAGAGTGTGTTATTTATACCGATAGTGAGTTTTGGATTAACGTAGTGACTAAATGGGCACCTGGTTGGCAAGCCAGGGGCTGGACTAAGAAGGGTGGCGAAATTAAAAATCTCGACATCGTCCAGGAACTGTTTGAATTACATACAAACTCTCAGGCGAAGTTGATCTGGGTACGCGGGCATGAGGGCGATGAGGGTAACGAGTTGGCTGATGAATGGGCAAATAAAGCACGTGAGGGGGTGCGATTGTAGCCTTCGGGGTGCTAC
The DNA here is from genome assembly GCA_964552745.1 of uncultured Candidatus Saccharibacteria bacterium. Classification (GTDB taxonomy): domain Bacteria; phylum Patescibacteriota; class Saccharimonadia; order Saccharimonadales; family Saccharimonadaceae; genus Nanosynbacter. The sequence continues at coordinate 6,046 of CAZKHR010000041.1, forward strand.
AATAGTCTATATGGAAGAACAAACCGATACCCAAGAACAGCAGCCAGCTGAGCAAACTACACCGCAAACAGATATTTTTTTGTGGGCGAACCAAACAGATGCACGCAAGAAGGACTTAGATATTGAACTATTTTTATTTAACAAGAACTATACGCCGTTTAGTATGCCAATTGGTAGTAGTGTCGAACAACAACTGCGGCCGTTATTTTTGTTTGACTATATCAATCAGGTCAACCTTGGTGCTGGCACTGGTTTGAGCGTGCGTGACTATGAGCTGAGCGAAGCGGAAGAGGACGTGTTGCTCAGGGCTGACCTGGAGAAGGTCGGGCGAGCCGAGACTTTGATTCACCTGATTGAGCATGAGCGTAGTGATATTGTTGAATTTTCGGAAACTGAACATGAATTTAAGCGGATGAAAGGTATTTTGGCGCGCTTTACGGATAAGAATAATTCGGAAACAGTTTTTTACACAGTTAAATTGATTGCTCAGGGTCAGGTGCTAAAGAGTGCTTTAGCCTGGGAATTTATCGATGGTAAGTTTGGAGCTTTTCGTGCCGAAGTTGGCTTTAAGGTACCAGACGACAACCAAGTGTTGATTGTCGGTCAAGATATTTTCGCCTTTAATCCGGGTAAATTTGAGCGCATGTTTGGTTATGAATACAAGAAGCAGGTAATTGCTGATCAAAAAGTAGCCGAGATAATCAAGGAGTATAACCTGAGTTTCCCAGAGGGCATGGATCTAAATGCTCTGGTGATGGAGCGCAAAAAGACCGTCAATAAACTACAAAAACTAGAAGTCGGAGTAGTTAAGCAAGAGCAGGTGATTGATTATGCCGATGAAATGCAGCTTGATTTGATGAGTGACGATAACGGAGCGATTATTATTATGGATGGTACTGATCTTGACACTTTCGTTAACCTGATTAATGAGGATTACGTTGAAAACAAAATCACCGGCAAGCGTTACGAAATTAAATCCAAAAAACTTCTCGGTGAGCCAGAGGGTGAGCCGCCGCGAGGGTAAGCGCTAGTAGGTTAACATAAGCTCTAGTTAAGCTTGACCATATTGAGCGATACATGCTATCATAATACCCAATCGCCCTCCTAAACAAGCTCATGCTTCGTCAAAGAGA
>CAZKHR010000042.1:0-6833 GCA_964552745.1 uncultured Candidatus Saccharibacteria bacterium
GTGAATACTAGGTTAATTTAGAGTTGTCAGTCGTTGGTAGCGCTGGACAGAGTGCATTAGATGTTTGTATTTTGTCAGATCAGTTGACGACTCGATAAATAAAATAGCTTCTTTCTGGGCGCGAGCAATGAGTTTGGTGTCGGCCAGGGTGGCAATTTGTAGATTAAGAGCACCGTGCTGGGAGCGACCGTATATTTCACCGGGGCCACGCAACCGTAGATCGACTTCTGCTAAATAAAATCCATCTTGTGATTTCTCAATTTCCTTCAGACGAGCACTTGGTTTGTCGTGACTGCTGAGCATTAGGTAACAATAGCTTTTTGTTGAGCCTCGACCAACACGTCCACGGAGTTGATGAAGCTGACTAAGTCCAAAATGGTCAGCATTTTGAATGAGCATGACTGTCGCATTCGGGACATCAACGCCAACTTCAACGACGGTAGTGCTAAGCAGGATGTCGATATCGCCACTCAAGAACTTGTCCATGACAGCTTGCTTGTCATCGGCCTTTAGCTTGCCGTGCATTAGTCCGATAGTGTGAGTTGGGAAGGCTTTTTTCAGCAAGTAATATTCGGCTTCGACACTTTTTTTGTCATTATCGGGTCTATTGTCGATTAATGGGCAGATAACGTAGGCCTGATGACCGGCTACGAGCTCTTTATTGATTGTTTGATAAAGTTTTGGTGCGCTAGCTGGTGACCAGATTTTAGTAGTGATTGGTTGTCTACCTGGTGGTAGTTCATCGAGCAGGGAAATGTCAAGCTCGCCATATAGAGTTAGTGCCAGGCTTCTTGGGATTGGTGTGGCGGTCATTGTTAATACGTGTGGCATGATAGGTGATTTTTCTAGTAATACCTGACGTTGCTTGACGCCAAAACGATGCTGCTCGTCAATTACTACGAAGCCCAGTTTATGGTAAGTGACGCTTGTTTGGATTAGCGCATGAGTGCCAATGATGATATTAATATTACCTTGCTCCAGCTGTTCTAAGAGGGTTTTGCGCTTAGCCCCCTTGACTCCACTAGTGAGTAAGGCTACTCGTATGCCGAATGGTTCGAGTAATCTAGAGATAGTTTCGGCGTGTTGCATTGCCAGTATTTCCGTTGGTGCCATGATTGCCGTTTGTAAGCCAGATTGTGCCACCTGCAGGGCCGCCAAACCCGCCACCACTGTCTTGCCTGAGCCAACGTCACCTTGGAGCAGGCGATTCATTGGGTGCTCGTGCTCAAAATCTTGTAGAATTTGCCAGGCAGCTCGTCGTTGTGCGTCAGTTAGGGAAAATGGCAGGTCATGGACGAATTTTTTGACCAATGCTAGATTAAAAGGGATTTTCCAGCCAGCCAGCTTAGAATTTGTTCGCTTGTTAAGTTGGGCCGCCAGAATCATCTCGAATAACTCCTCGAAGGCCAACCGTTCTTTGCCTTTACTAATGTCTTCCTGGTTGGCAGGGAAATGCAGTAGTTTGAGGGCTTCGGAGCGACTAGTTAGTTTTTGTCTAACCAGGAGGTCTTCAGGTAGGGTCTCCGGCACAAACTCCATCAAGGGCTTTAGGTTGTGTATGATTTTTCTTAGGCTGTGCGGTCTCACGTCCTTGATTGCCCGATAAACTGGCACTAAACTATCTTCGTCGATCACCGATGAGTCGTCGGTTTGTTCGACCGACGGACTAGTCAATTGATAGCTATTATATTGCAAAACGAATTTTCCAGAGAACAAGAACCATCCTTCGGCTTTGAGTTGAGTTTCGCGGTAAGGTTGATTAAACCAGACAGCCTTGACTTTGCCACTTTCGTCAGCCAGAGTGGCGGTGGTTACTTTCATGCCCCGCCTAACTATGCGCGTACTGATAGATTCGCACTTAGCTTTGATGACGACATTGCCTGGTTCAAGGTCAATGATTTTGGTGACTCCAGAAAAATCATCGTAGCGTCGGGGCAGGAAGTTGAGTAGATCCTCGCTAGTACTTAGGTCGGCTGAGGTCAAGGCTTCTGATATTTTTGGTCCAACGCCCTTGATTCGCAGAAGAGGGGTTGTTAATTTCACTCGTTGTCTCGCAGGCTATTTCATTACGCCGACAATACCTTCAAGTGCGTAGGCTGTGTCTTCCCAGCGTTCGACTGCAATACAGTCAATACCCATGTCTTTGACAGGGAAATCATTACCGCCTTCTTCGAGTTTGTCGCCAAAGAACAATATCTCATCCATAGTTGTTTCGGTTGCCTCCATCAGCTTTTTCATACCATAGGCCTTGTCGACGCCGGGTTTGGTAATATCTAGGCTAGTTGTACCAGCTGTGCGAACTTCAAATTCTGGAATAAGTGTCTTAACCGCTTCGTTCAGTAAACGCCTTTTTTCAACATTAGCTTCCGCCCAGGCATATTTAGCTTCGGGCGCTGCTTGTTGTCCTAGGGCTGAGTAGGTGATTTGGCTAAGGCGGTCTTCGATGATTTCACCGGCTGGGTTAGCCTCCCACATATCGAGTTTTTTGGCTGATGTTTCGATTGCTTCAAAAATACGCTCCTTCTGTTCGGACGTCAAGTCTTCTTGGTATTGTAACGCCCATTCGCCGTTTACGTATCGGTAATATCGCGTACCGCAAGTTGGCATAATGTGCAGCCTGGATAAATCGATTCCAGGTATTTGCTCAATTCGGCGTACAGTGTTGGGATAGATTGTTGAGTCAAAGCCAGTGCCTGAAATAATACAGATATCGTAATATCTCATCGCTTCAGCTAGCAACTTTGCCATTCGTTCATCTACTGGCATCTTTGACAGGACAATTGTATCGTCAGAATCAAATGCTAATATTTTTCTCACTACTCACCTCCATTGGTTATTAATATAAATGTATTCTTGCCTTTTTTAATCAAGTCTCGTTCATTAAGTGGGCGATCTTCGTAGATTCTTTCACTATTGACTGATATGCCACCAGAGCTTAATAGCCGTCGAGCTTCGCCGTTGGACGCTAGTACTTTAGTTGAAACAAGCGCCTCAACAACACCGGTGGCGGAACTAGTCGGAATTTCTCGAGATAGCACGGCAATATCTTCATCTGACAGTTTATCGGTTTTGCCTCCGCCAAATAAAACTTCGGTAACGCGTTCGACAGATTCTCGTCGCTTAGTACCGTGGACGATATCGGTCACTTCGCGCGCTAAGATTTTTTGGGCTGAACGTGCGCCAGGATTGATAGTATGATTTTCAGCAATCGCTTCAATTGTTGGTCGATCGAGTGTAGTATAGACTTTCATGTAATCTATCACTCCTTCGTCATCGACGTTTAGCCAAAATTGATAAAATTTATAAACACTGGTGAGGTTAGGGTCAAGCCAAATTACGCCACCCTCAGATTTACCAAATTTTCGTCCAGTAGATTTATTCATAATTAATGGCAGGCTATAAACATGTGCCTGGCCGTCCTCGATGCGTCGAATAAGTTCGACACCGGCGATAGAGTTGCCCCACTGGTCGGCTCCACAGAGTTGAAGTGTCACGCCATGTTCGCGATAGAGGTGAAGGAAGTCGTAACCCTGAATCAATGCATAGCTAAACTCGGCGTAGCTGATGCCCGAGCCACCTTCACCCAGTCGTGTCTGAATAAATTCACGTCCGAGCATTTGGCTCATCGGTACGTGCTTGCCAATATCACGCAGAAAATCAAGATAATTGACATCCTTGAACCAGTCGTAGTTATCAACAATAGTAAAATTTCTACCGTTAAATACCGTCTCGTATTGCCTGGCAATCTCTTGCTTATTGGAATTAATTTCCTCGAGCGCCTTGAGGTTTCGTTCGTCGAGCTTGCCGTCTGGGTCGCCAATTAGACCGGTCGCACCGCCAACAAGTAGGAAAACTTTGTGACCATGTTCGACAAATCGTCGCACCATCATTGCTGCTACTAAGTTTCCAATTTGCATGCCGTGTCCGCTTGGATCGACCCCAAAATATAGCGAGATTGGTTCACCGTCAAGCACTGATAAATCCTCAAGTGTAGTCTGGTTTACTAGTCCGCGCCAGGTTAATTCTTCAGATAATCGCACAATACCTCCTCCCTTGTAGTATAAATTATAGCAAGTTTTGTTGTTTGTGGCGAGGTTGTAGTGGTGTATAATAGAAACAATAAAGTGCTTATGAGAGGAATGATGTGAAGAAAACGAAGTCAAAGAGTAAACGGATGAGTGTCTATGCAAATCTGGCGCACAAACGACGCAGTAAGAAAGATAGGGCGTCACGTAAGCGCGCAGAGTACCTGGCAACACTTCCAAAGCATCCGGTGAAGCGATTTTTCTATCGCCTACATCCAAAGCGGTTTTTCGGTTATTGGTTCTCAAAGCGTGGACTGTTGATGATGGCAAAAATCGCTGGTGTAGCGGTGCTGGTGGTGGTTTTAGCCGTTGGTGGGCTATTCGCATACTATCGCAAAGATATTGATAAGATTCGTCCAGGCGAAATTGCTAAGCGCGTTCAAACTACAGTTACTAAATATTACGACCGAAACGACGAACTACTCTGGGAAGATAAAGGTACCGGTAATTATAAATTAGTAGTGGACTCCGATAAGATAAATGATTACCTAAAACAAGCAACAGTTGCGATTGAAGACAAGGATTACTACAAGCACAGTGGCGTCAGTATAACTGGCTTGACGCGAGCGTTTATCAGTAATGCGCAAGGTAATCAAGTTCAGGGTGGTTCGACTTTGACTCAACAGTTGGTTAAGCAGACGTTCTTCTCAGAGGAGGCTGGTGAGCGAGGTATCAAGGGTATTCCGCGAAAGATCAAGGAGACGATTTTGGCGATTGAGGTTGAGCGGATGTACGATAAGGATCAGATTTTGACGCTTTACCTGAATGAGTCACCATATGGCGGACGAAGAAATGGCGCTGAGTCGGCGGCGCAGACTTATTTTGGCCACAGTGCTAACGATTTGACTTTGCCAGAAGCGGCGCTATTGGCGGCAATTCCGCAGAATCCATCGGTTTATAATCCTTATAACCCCGACGGTCATGAAACGCTCATAGGTCGCCAGCATACAGTTCTGAGCTATATGGCTGAGCAGGGTTATATTACACAACAGGAGTCGGATGAGGCAAAATCATATCCGATACTTGATAATATCAAGCCACTGACTGATCAGCTGGAGAACATTAAGGCGCCACATTTTGTTCTAATGATTCGCTCGCAGCTTGAGCAGGAACTGGGCAAGGCTGTTGTGGGTCGTGGTGGGCTAACGGTTAAGACAACGCTTGATCTACGGGTGCAGAATAAGCTTGAGGAAGAGGTGAGGGCGTTCTTTGATTCAGGCAGGCCAGAGGCGGTAAGTATTAGCAATACGGCCGCTACAGTTGAGGACACGCAAACAGGACAGATCATCGCTCTTGTTGGTAGTCGAGACTTTAATTACCCAGGATTTGGTCAGGACAATGCTGCGACAGCATTTATTCAGCCAGGATCAACGATAAAACCATTTGTTTACGCTCAGCTCCTTAAGGATAAAGGCAAAGATGTGCAGAATTATGGTAGCGGTTCGGTTTTGCGTGATGAGAATATTGACAAGATATATGGCGCAAAACTTAATAACTGGGACAATCGCTTCATGGGCAATGTCACGGTTCGCCAGTCCTTGGCGCTCTCGCGTAATATTCCGGCAGTCAAGGCGATGTATATTAGCGGTATCGAAGAAACAATAGCGGGCATCCGTGAAACTGGTAATACTGAATACTGTGCGCCAGAGGAGGCTGCCGGGGGGCTGTATCTTTCTTCAGCGATTGGTGCCTGTGGCTCCAAGGAGGTTGATCTGGTTAACGCCTATAGTACGTTGTCGCGCATGGGTGTCTATAAGCCAGTCTCGTCGATTTTAGAAGTTAAGGATAGTCAAGGCAGTGTGATTAAGAAGTGGACCGATGAGGGTAAGCAGGTTCTTGACCCACAGATTGCCTACATCATCACGGATATTTTAGCAGATGAACGTGCTTCAGCGGCACTGCATGGCTACGGTGCAACTTCTGTCTCTGGTGTCAAGGTAGCAACAAAGACCGGTACGTCCGATCGTGACTCAAAGCCAAAAGATTTGTGGATTGCCACTTATAGTCCAGTGTTGGCCATGGGGTTATGGCTCGGTAACTCCGATACTAGCATAATTGGTTCCGTCAACTCGGCTTTTGGTATGCAAATTGTTCGTAATGTTCTAGCTTATGCTCATCAAGATGTCTATGCCCAGGATAATCGCTGGAATTCAAGCATGTGGTTTGATAGACCCGAGGGTATTCAGCAGGTTGGCTCCGATCTTTACCCTTCGTGGTGGAATAAAAACCAGGGCAAGACCAATACCAAGCTGACGTTCGATAGGGTATCGAAGAAAAAAGCAACAGACTGCACGCCTCCTGCCGCTCGTGAAGAGCTAGACGTAACTAAATCAATTGATCCAATTACAAAGTCAGAGGTGTTTACAGCGCCTATTGGCTACGACGCTAGTGGGGACGACGATGTGCATAGCTGTGACGATGCTCGGCCTTCGATAGGTTCAATTTCATTGAGTGGTAATGGTAGTGATCGTACAGTGAGGTTCAACGTATCGCGTGGCACATTTGGTCTGGCGACGATTGAGGTTGTTGTCGATGGCGTAACCGTGAGAAGCGCTGAAATTAGCGGGTCTGGTGGGCAGCAAAATATAGCTGTATCGTTAAGTGACAGTTCAGAGCACACGGTGGTCGTTAACGTTAGGGACCAGGGCTACTATACTGACTCAAGAACACAGACATTTGATGACTAAGCTAGACAAGGCTAATTGCCTAAATGGTGTATACTGCAGCTTCGAAGGCCTGTAGTGTCAG
>CAZKHR010000043.1:0-1227 GCA_964552745.1 uncultured Candidatus Saccharibacteria bacterium
CAGAAATAATAATAGATAAATTTCCATATCCGAAAAATATTGATACGTCTTTAGTGAAGTATAGCGACACACACAATACCGGTTATTCAGTTTTATTAGTTGCGCCAGGTGGCGAACGGACGATTTTGACATATCGCGGGGCATCGACTCACTATCACCCGAACGACATGACGCTAGATGGTGTTCAGGCAGACTGGCTCTATGTGACGACATTGGCTGGCTCAATGAAGACATTGGATAGATTGTTTTCGCAAGCAAAAGAGTTGGGCATGAAAATTTTCTTTAATCCTGGTAAGCGCGAACTAGAGAAAACCGAAGAACTTAGGGGCTTACTTGAAGATGTTGACGTGTTGTTGGCCAATAAGGGAGAGATGAAGCGAATGTTTCAGGGTGATGATTTGGTAGAGTTGGTGTTGCATGCGCTAAATGTTGTGCCAGTGGTCCTGGCGACTGATGGCGCAAATGGCGTGGCCGCGAGTGATGGTAAGGTATTGATTCGGGCGGGACGATATGAGGACGGCAAAGTTGTTGACCAGACCGGTGCTGGCGATGCTTTTGGCTCGGGCTTTTTGAGTCAGTGGGCTATGGGTAAGAGTTTGCGCGAGTCGATAATTTTTGCTAGCGCTAATTCAACATCGGTTGTCAGTAGGATGGGTGCAAAAACCGGTATTTTGTATCGAGGTGCGGTACTGCACGATATGCCCCTGCATGAGCAGTCGCTAGAAGGGGAGGGGTGATCTATGGCTCATAAGTTAATTCAGCTACTTAACGGTTCAGTACGTGATAGCTTGGCGCTAGGAGAGCTGCAGCGGATGACACGCGACGGTGTTGATGTGGTGCTGATAGCGGATATTATTACTCAGGCCAACACGGTGCTCAGGCGTCTTGGGCTCGACCCAGCTGATACGACCGCCGAAGAAGTTTACTCGGCTCTAATGAGTTCAGTCCAGACGGGTCAGTGGCAGACTTTGTTAACTGATACTGATTTTGTACTACTTGACGTTGATGGTCAGATAATCTCTTTTCATCCAATTGATGTGATTGATAATTATCATTATCAACTAGATTTTGCTATGCGACGAACGGATCTTGCTCAGCGGAGCTTAGGCTGGGAGATTACTCGTCGATACAAGGAACACAGTGGTACTAGGAGCGAGCATGTCGAGGCAGTGGCTAGCAAGGCAAACTGGACAGCAGAGGAACCGCCTTTTTGCCAAATCGAGCCAG
>CAZKHR010000043.1:1237-6820 GCA_964552745.1 uncultured Candidatus Saccharibacteria bacterium
CGACGGAATCATTAATTACTCTGGGTCGTGAGGGCGTGGATTTTACGGGAGCAAAGCCTCGTCAGAAAATTACTTTAGACCTTGGTGCTAGAGTCGCTTGCCGTAGCAATATCGTTCAAGATGCAGCTGGCGGAGCAGCCAATGCCGCAGTGGCATTGTCAAAACTCGGTATACAAGTTGCGCTAATGTCTTGGCTCGGTGATGACGCATCGGCTCAACATAGCCTAGACTACTTGCGTGACCGCGGAATTGACATGAGCGGGGTTTCGATTAAGCGGGATTCTCGCTCAAACTATCATTATATTTTACATCACGGTTTGGAACGAACAATCTTAGCAAACTATGAAAATTTTGATTATCGATGGAGTGAGCCAGTATGCAAGCCAGATTGGATTTATCTTGGGATGATTTCTGGTGAGTCGGAGGAGTTGCATGGTTCACTTCTTGAGTATCTGGCAAAATATCCCGAGATTAGTTTTGCCTTTGCACCGGGTCCAGCTCATTTTGAATGGGGGACCAAGAGACTTGCTGGTCTATATGAGCGTGCAGATGTGCTAATTATGAACATCGATGAGGCGATGATTGTCACTAGGCGACCAGTTCGTAACGTGGCGGTATTGCTTAAGCAGCTGCTCGGTCTTGGTGCAAAATCAGTCATAATAACAGATGGACTGAAGGGCTCCTACGCAACTGATGGCGAGTATACTTATAGTATATCTGCCTATCCTGATGCGAAAGAGCCAGTTGATCGTACTGGTGCAGGTGATGCATTCGCAGCGACGATTGTCGCAGAACTGGCGCTTGGCAAGAGTATGAAAGAGGCTTTGGAGCGAGCACCAATAAACAGCATGAACGTCGTGGGTGAATTAGGCGCTCAAGCTGGATTGCTGGATGCTCAGGAAATTGAAGTTTATCTTAAAAATCGCCCCGACGAGTATGCCATAAAGCAAAAACCGACTAACTAGTGTGCACAATATGTTTTATTGCTCTGAATGAGTGCGATAGTTTCGTCGATATCGTCAGTAATAGTATATAGATTTCGGTCTTCGGCTGAAATAGTCTGGTATTTTTCGAGCATATTTTTGCGAATAAATGAGTCAAGGTCTTGCCAGAAATCTTGCCCAAATAGAATTACTGGTGCTTTGTTGGTTTTGCCGGTTTGCATAAGTGTGAGAATTTCTAATAGCTCATCGAGGGTGCCTAGACCGCCTGGCATACAAATATAAGCATCGGCGAATAGTGTCATGACGATTTTTCGAGGTGAAAAGTGTTTGAATTCGTAGGAGTCGGTAGCATATTCATTGAGCGTTTGCTCGTGAGGTAAGCGAATATTAAAAGCAATTGACTTGCCATGTTCAGACTCAGCACCTTTGCGTGCTGCCGATGCAGCGCCTTGATTGGCAGCCCGCATAACTCCTTGGCCCCCACCAGATACAATTGCGTATCCGGCCTTCACAATTTGTTTAGATAGGTCAACGGTTTTTTGAAAATACGGATCATGCTCGGGTGTGCGTGCTGAGCCAAAAATCGTTACAGTTTTATGGTGTTTACGTAGAATTTCATAGCCGGCTTCAATTTCCTTATTGAGGTCGGCAAGACGAAACATTGCCGCCTGAAGGGCTATCTCTCGTGGGATGCATGTTGTTTCTGGTTGATTATTCATTTTTATTCCTGTTTGTTTAATTTCTGTTTGCTTTATGTATTAATCTTATCACAATCGTTGATAAATACATAGACTGGCTACTGTTATTTTTAAAAAGCCATACGCAAAATTCACACTAATAAAATAACAGTGGCCAGTATTTAGTTCGAGACTAGTTTTGTCAAATAGTTTTCGTGGTAAAATAGGCAGATGAGTAGTGCATTTAATCTCATTGCTGAGTATAAGCCGACTGGTGATCAGCCAGCGGCGATTGCTCAACTTATTAGTGGTCTAGAGGGGGGCGAGCGCCAACAGACATTGCTTGGGGTTACTGGATCGGGTAAGACTTACACGATGGCGAATATTATTGCCAATCGCAATGTTCCAACACTGGTACTGGCGCACAATAAGACGCTAGCGGCGCAGTTGTTTAGTGAATTTAAGGAGTTTTTTCCGAAAAATGAAGTACACTACTTTGTGAGTTACTTTGATTACTATCAGCCAGAAGCTTATATAGCTAGCTCTGATACCTATATTGAAAAAGATAGTAAGATCAACGAGGAAATTGATCGTTTGCGCCATGCGGCAACCAGCGCGCTTTTGATGCGGCGCGATGTGATCATTGTAGCTAGTGTTAGTTGTATTTATGGTATTGGTTCGCCAGAAACTTATGCTGACATGGCGATTTCACTAAAAAAAGGAGAGCGACGCAGGCAGGACAAATTTGTTCGGCTATTGACAGACATTCAATACCAACGAAATGATATCGACCTGCATCGTGGGACTTTTCGGGTGCGTGGTGATGTGGTTGATATTTTCCCTGCTGGGGCAGATTCGTTGGTGCGCTTAGAATTTTTTGGCGATGAGATCGAGAGGATTAGCCAGCTGAATGCCCTGACTGGTGAAATTTTCGCAGAACCTAAACAATTTACGATTTTCCCCTCAAGTCACTATGCGACGCCAAAAGATCGAATACTACGGGCAGTCGAGGGTATCGAGCAGGAGTTTGCCGGGCGCATGGATTTTTTTGAAAGAAATAATAAACTTCTCGAAGCACAGCGCCTTAGTCAACGCACAAAATACGACATTGAAATGCTCAAGGAGACTGGTTTTGTTAAGGGTATCGAAAACTATTCTAGATATTTGACCGATCGCGAACCAGGTGAGCAACCGGCGACACTGATTGATTATTTTCCAGACGATTGGTTATTGTTAGTCGATGAAAGCCATATGACCCTGCCCCAGGTACGAGGCATGTACAATGGTGATCGAGCGCGCAAGGAAACGCTGGTTGAGCATGGCTTTCGTTTGCCGAGTGCGTTAGACAATCGTCCGCTGAGGTTTGATGAATTTCATAAGCACATCAACCAAGCAATTTATGTTTCTGCTACACCGGGTGATTATGAGCTGGCTAATTCGCCCGAGCCAGCCGAGCAGGTTATTCGACCGACTGGACTCTTAGATCCGCAGATTGAACTACGTCCAAGTGAGGGTCAGGTCGATGATTTAATGCGAGAAATTAATTTACGAGCGCAAAAAGGTCAACGCGTGCTTGTTACGACACTTACCAAACGAATGGCGGAGGACTTGAGTGCGTATTTGCAGGAAAATGGCGTCAAGACAGCCTATATTCACAGTGAGATTGATACTTTGGAGCGCGGTGACATTCTAAGACAGTTGCGTGAAGGCGTATTTGATGTGCTAGTGGGTATCAATTTACTACGCGAAGGGCTGGATCTGCCTGAAGTTAGTCTGGTGGCAATTATGGATGCTGACAAAGAGGGTTTTTTACGGTCTGAGAGCGCGCTTATTCAGACAATTGGTCGAGCTGCTCGACACGAAGAGGGGCGTGTACTCATGTATGGAGATGTTATGACTGGCTCAATGAAGCGAGCAATCGATGAGACTAACCGTCGGCGCGAGATTCAAGAAGCTCATAATACGAAATATAATATCACGCCAGTCTCAGTTAAAAAGAAAATCGATGAAGGCCTCAGGGCGATTATTCCGCAAAAAGAAACCGACAAAAAGCCGATCATTGATCTCAAAAAGATCCCTAAGGATGAATATGGCGGGTTGGTTAAAGATTTAACCATCCAAATGGAGTTTGCTGCAGCTAACTTGGATTTTGAAAAGGCGGCCGAATTACGTGATTTGATAGCAGAAATAAAAGCTAAAAGCTGATATAATAGTTTCATGAAACAATCTGCGAGCAACAGTCAGTATTTGGCTGGTTTGAGCGGTCTGGCTTTGTCCGATGCTGAAACTGAAGCCCTTGATGACGACATAGATAGTATTATTAATTATATAACCATGCTTGATGAGCTCGATGTTACGGGTGTTGAGCCAACCTATCAGGTGACTGATTTACAGAATGTCTGGCGTCAAGATGAGGTTGTAGACAGCGACGTGACGCGAGAACAGCTACTAAGTCTTGCGCCAGAAGCCCTGGATAGCCAAGTAAAGGTTCCGCAGGTACTCTAGTGAAAAATATTAACGATTATCTTAATAATTCTGCATTGGAAAATGTCAATCAGGCTCTTGCCGCGGCGCGGGATAGTGAGGATTTCCATGCTTTGCTAAGTTTGACGACAGAGCGTGCACTGCAACGAGCAGAAGCTCTCGATGCGAGTGGTAAAAAGGGGCGTCTTCATGGCGTACCGTTTGTAGTTAAAGATAACTTCTTGACATTTGGTGGTCCAACTACTGCAGCCAGTAGGATGCTAGAAAACTTTGAAGCTCCTTTGCAGGCAACAGCAATTGAGAGGCTGGAGGCAGAGGGTGCGATTTGTATCGGCAAGGCAAATTTAGACGCATTTGCTCACGGTGGCTCAACGGAAAATTCTGCGTTTGGTCTAACTAAGAATGCTCACGACCAAAAACGAGTAGCTGGTGGATCTTCGGGTGGATCGGCAGTTAGCGTAGCACTGGGAATTGTGCCTTTTGCGCTCGGCACTGATACTGGTGGTTCAATTCGCCAGCCAGCCAGCTTTAATGGCGTGGTTGGTGTCAAGCCAACTTACGGTACAGTGAGTCGGTACGGGGTTGTGGCAATGGCATCGAGTACGGATACGGTCGGTTGTTTCGCTTCAAGTGCGGCTGATGCAAATCTTGTCATGGAGATTATGTCAGGGCAAGATAGCAAGGATATGACTACGCTAGCTGATTTTTGGCAAGATAAGTTTTTATTCACCAAGAAAAAGGTCGGCGTTATCAAACAATTCATGTCTGACAGTGTTGATGCTGAGGTAAAAACCCAGGTTGAGCGATACCTGGAGAAGCTTCGTCAGGTCGGCTATGAAGTCGAAGAGGTTGATTTGCAAATGGCCAAATACAGTCTTGGTATGTATTATATCGTGACACCAGCGGAAATTATGTCTAATTTAGCGCGATATGATGGTATTCGTTACGGATATCGTTCACCGGAAGCCGAGAGTCTTAACGATATTTACACAAAAAGTCGCGCTGAAGGTTTTGAGGTTGAAAATAAACGACGTATTATGATTGGTAGTTTCGTGCTATCTAGTGGTTTTTTTGACGCTTACTATCAAAAGGCGCAAAAAGCAAGGACGCTACTGATAGATGAGTTTAGTGATCTATTTAAAAAATATGATGTTTTGGTTGGTCCAGTTGCGTCGACACCGGCATTTAAGATTGGCGAGAAGATTGACGATCCGATCAAAATGTATTTAACGGATATGATGACGGTTTCGGCCAGCATGGCGGGACTACCGGCCATGTCAATACCGGCGGGGCTGACTGCTCAGGGCTTGCCGGTTGGGGTGCAGTTAATTGGTAGCTATAAATCAGATCGAGCGCTCTTAGATTTAGCGGGAAAGATTGAGGGGCAAAATGCTTGACGGAACGATGATTGGACTGATCGTTGCGGTAGTAGTGATTGTTATTATATTGCTGGCGATTATGAAATTAATGCCGCACAC
>CAZKHR010000044.1:0-6764 GCA_964552745.1 uncultured Candidatus Saccharibacteria bacterium
AGCGTCGGTTTCCGGTACCGAAGGTTGTAGGTTCGATTCCTGTGCGGGGTACCAATTGGGAAAAGTCAGAATTACGACGCTAAAGCAAAGGTAGTTCGGGACTTCACCTAAGAGTTAACCTAGTTAGAAAAATTACTATTCCACTACAAAACCAAACGACACTGTCGTCTATTTTTATCATAGCAAACTTCTTATGTTTTGTCAAGAGAAACGTAATCTGAGCCTCAAACTCATACTGACTCATCTGTAGGTAAATCAACAAGCGATGTGCCGACGATTGGGGCGATTTGTTCGGCGGTAATTATCGTGGTTGAGCCTGGTGCGATAGTTTTAGCGAGTAGTTGCTTAGCGACGGTATTTTCGACTGCACGCTGAACAACCCTGCGCATCGGTCTGGCGCCAAGACGAGGGTCATAACCCGCCTCGACCAGAAGTCGCTTACCCTCATCATCAACAGCAACTTGAATCTTTTGTGGTTCTAGTGTTTTGTTCACGCCCTTCAATATTAAGTCGACAACCTGCAATAACTCCTCTTTAGTCAGTGGTCTAAATAAGACAATCTCATCGAAACGATTGAGAAATTCTGGACGGAACAGGTTAGCGCTAATCAGCTCATTGACGAACTGTTCCTCAAACTGCTCCAGCCGATAACCACGCTCAATATACTCACGAATCCGCTCTGCACCAGCATTTGAAGTGGCTATGACTATCGTATCGCGAAAACTAATTTCACGATTTTTCTCGTCACGCAAGATACCCTCGTCGAGCAACTGAAGCAAGGTAGTCAACACCTGTGGATGAGCTTTTTCAACTTCGTCTAACAAAACCACCGAAAATGGCCGTTTAGAAACTTGTGCCGTTAGGCTAAGCGGATCATTGACCCCATCAGCAATCAATCGAGCAACGTCGTCGGGGCGAACAAATTCATTAAGATCCAGGCGAATTAGACTATCCTCACCGTCAAAATACACTTCAGCTAGCGCCTTAGACAGCTCGGTCTTACCAACACCAGTCGGGCCAAGAAACAGAAACGTGCCGATTGGTCGATCTTGATTACGCACCCCTGCCCTGGCTCGACGAATCGCGTCACTCACCACTGCCACTGCCCTGGTCTGACCAATCATGCGCTGGTGAATAAGCGACTCCAACTCCAATAACATCGCCCTCTCTTCAGTGGTATCCGGAGAGGAAATCTTGATATTTAGGGTATTTTCGGCGGCGTCATGGACTGATTGCTGCGTTACTAGCCCCTCCTTGGCATAGCTAGCGGCTGACTCAAGAATCTTCAAGGCCTTTCCAGGCATCGCCAGGTCTTGCACGTATCGATCTCCGACACGATAAGCCTCGGTAAGCGCCTGATACATATAGGTTACTTTATGCTGAGCCTCTAGGCTAACCAATTGATCGCGCATGACCTCATAGGTCCTGTCTTCGTCAGTTGAGCTGATATTTAAGGTATTGAGCGAGTTTGCTAAAGCGGTATTGACTCGTGAAATCTGCAAAAAACGCTGTTCATCCATGGTTAAAATCATCGGTAATCGTCCAGCGGTCAAAATCGGCAGGAGAATATTACTCAGATCAACCGAACCGACACCTTCCTCAAAGAACACCTGGGCATTATCGAGACAGAGAATGATATTTTTGGCGGCATAAGCTTCGTTCAGTAGTTGCGTCACTAGCCCCTCGAGCTCACCCCGACCACCCGCTACGCTAATTAACGATGTAGCATCGAGTAGGAAAACTTGTTGATACATTAGCGAGTTTGGCACCTTTTCATGTCCGTCAATCAACATTTCGGCAAAAGCAGCAACAATTGTACTTTTACCAGCGCCATTTGGTCCAATAAGCGCAAGGTTTTGACGACCGCCTGAACTAAATGTCGAAAGCAGACGCTCAATCGCATCCTTGTGGACGTCAGTCTTGGTCAATATTGTCCCCCCACTAACTTGTAGGCTGACATTTTGACCAAATCTCGTCAAAATAGGCGTATAGCCAAATGACCAATCACGAGCAATGCCGCCCGTACGTAAAGGTTTTTCGGCATAGCGCCTAATCAGCCACTTAATCCGCTCATACCAGCGAATCGCTCGATCGACATCAATCATCTCCAGCTTCAAGTTTGCAAGTAACGCTTCGTGTTCAGGAAACTGCTCAATAATTGCCGCCGCTAGTACCGCACCGGTCACCTTTTTACAGCCAGTTCGCTCCTGTACGCGAATCGCCGCCGCCCAGAGCGCCGATGTATTATTTGGATCATCACTGGCAATATTAACCAAAAAAGTACCGCTGATGCCCTGCCGAACTGCCAAAAACTGACCAGCCCGAGTACTGCCGACCACTTCGGCAATCTGTCGTGGAGATGGCGACCGAGGCAAGCGCCCTAGCACGTCAGAGGCTAAAATGTCATCCATTGATTTTGCTGGTGAGCGTACCGGAAAATTCAAAAGGTCACCTCGCCACCAAATCGCAATCATCGCCAATGGGCCAGCCAAACTCATCGCCAGCCAACCCAGAGCATTACCCTCAAGCAAGATAACCACGCCACCCAAGACTGACAGGGCGACTAACATATAGATAACAATCAACCAAGCACCGCGAAATCGCTCAGCAAAGCGAGCTTTTTGAGCCCTCAGACTGCCATATTCAAATGTCGGCTTTAAGCTCAAAACGTCACCCCTATCAGCCACAAAGCGACACCGGCACAGGGAGTTAATGGCAATAATGTCCAGATGACAACGCTAATCAGCGTCCACAGCGAACGCAAGGCAATCACCACCAAACCCAAGAAAATTGCCAATGTCCGAAATATCGCGCCCATCACGCGCGAAAACAGCCGATCAGCAAATGCCTTGAGCTGAATTGGCAGTGGACCATGAACACTACCGGCAGAAATTTGCCGAAATGGGTTAAATAACGTTTTGAATAATAGTCCGATAGAGAAAAAATCTGCGGTCCGAAGAATACCGACATATGAACGTTTAATGTGCCGCAACCAACCGCTCCCATACCACCACTGAAATATTCCCACCAGAAACATAGCTCTATTGTACCGCAAACTGATATAATTAGAAACAGATGATTAAACAATTTATTAGCACTCTAGTAGGCAAAGGCGTTCGTGGACTAATGCGACTACGTGGCGGTGGCTCAGCACTGCCAGGGTTAGTGGTGGAAAAGTTTGACCGAAAATATCTATCGCGCAGTCTGGCAATGCTACCTCACGGCGTGGTGCTAGTCAGTGGTACAAACGGTAAAACGACAACGACAAAGATGATTGTCGAGTTGCTTGAAGGTCAAGGCTTACGAGTCTTCACCAATCGCACTGGTAGTAATTTTACTCGTGGCGTAGTGGCGGCGCTACTAGGCGAAGTATCGTGGAGCGGAAAACTTGAAGCCGATATCGCCGTACTAGAGCTCGACGAAGCGCATGCAATCCATTTCATCAAGGCCGTACCACCAACCCACAGTCTACTGCTCAATGTTATGCGCGACCAGCTTGACCGATTTGGCGAAATTGACCATACTGCAAAACTACTCGAAACAATCGCTAAAACTACAACCAAAGGCGTAACCCTCAACCGCGAAGATCTACGTATTCGGAAGATTGCCAATAAGCTCCCCGGTGAAACTTTAGTGTCATATTTTGGATTGAGTCCGAAACTACTTGCGACCTTCCCAAATGACGAGTCATTATACGATCAATCAACGGCCCCCGAATCAACAATTATTGCTGATGTTGAACTAGCTACTATCGATGAGCGTATCGCTACTTTCAAGTTTGACGAGCAAAACCATTCGACTGAGTTAAAAATTAACGGTATTTACAATCTTTTCAATGCCACAGCAGCCCTGGCCTGTGTCAGGCAGGTTCTGGGCGAGATAACCGACACCACGACCCTGATGAAGTCATTATCGGCTGTGACGCCAGCCTTTGGGCGTGGCGAAACAATTATCGTTAATGGTCAGCCGGTTGAGCTAGTTTTAGTGAAAAATCCTAGCGGTTTTCGACTTGGCTTATCGTCATTTTCATCAGAAAAATACGCGACGATGATCGCGATAAATGATAATTATGCGGACGGGCGAGACATGAGCTGGCTATGGGACGTTTCGTTTGAAAGCCTAAAAAGCGATCAGGAAAATTCGCCAATTTACCTAACTGGTACAAGAGCGTTTGATATGGCCCTGCGACTCAAATACGATAAGGTACCGCTCGGAACGATTGAGACGAATATTTCAAAGGCAGTGGAGAGTTTTTTGACGGAAAATAATCAATCACCAAAGCGTATTTATTGCACCTATACTGCCATGCTTGCGATTCGTAAAGCTCTTTCATCTTATGCTCAAGTTGCGGAGATTGGTGCATGAATAAGCCCATCAGCATCCTTCAGCTTTACCCGCGCAATATGAACATTTATGGCGATGATGGCAATGTTTTAGTGCTTCAGAAACGACTGGAATGGCACGGATTTACGCCAACTGTAACTCAATATAATCCAGGCGATTCATTGCCAGATAATATTGATATGATTATTGGTGGCGGAGGACAAGATAGTGGCCAGAGCAAGATTCAAGCCGACCTAGTCGCAATTGGACCAACTCTAAACAAACTAGCCGAAGCTGGGACGCCAATGCTAGTGATTTGTGGCATGTATCAATTATTTGGACGCTTCTTTGAGACCCAAGGCGGTAAACGACTCGAGGGAATTGGTATTTTCGACGCTGAAACTTATGGCAAAAGCGAACGACTAATCGGCAATGTTGTGACTCATTCAAAAGAATTTGGCGATATTGTTGGTTATGAAAATCACAGTGGTCAAACTTTTCTATCTGGTGATACTACGCCACTAGCGACAGTAAAAGCCGGTGTGGGCAATAATATAACCGAAAAACACGAGGGGGCCAGAAAACACAACGTCATTGGTAGCTACCTGCATGGACCATTACTGCCTAAAAATCCACAAATCGCCGACTGGCTAATTAAACAGGCAGCCGTCAATAGATATGGCGAGTTCAGGGCTGCCAAAATCGAAGATGAATTAGCAAAAAAAGCACGTAAAATTGCCTTGAAGTTAAGCAGATAGGGAGCGTATGAAACAAATTTATCAAACAATTACCAACTTTTTCACCAAACCCCTGCCCTTTGTCGGACTACTTTTGCTAGTATCGACAATTCTGCGCAGTATTTTCTTAACCAAGGCCGATATTTGGCACGACGAAGGCTACTCGACGATGATCGTTAATCATTCGCTCGGCGAGATAATCGCCCGAACTATCAACGACGTTCACCCGCCATTTTACTATCTTATACTGAGCATATGGCAGAGTGTATTTGGATCTAGTGTTATTTCTCTACGAGGTTTTAGCGTTGCCTGCGGAGTAGCGGTAGTGATTCTGATTTATCTGCTTATGCGTCGGCTATTTTCAGAAAAAATCGCCAAGCTATCAACCGTGTTCGCCGCTTTTGGACCGTTTCTAATAAGATACAGCGATGAAGCTCGTATGTATGCGCTAGCGACGCTACTAGCGGTCTTGGCAACTTATCTACTGGTTGTGGCCCTATCGACAACTGCAAGGAAACGATACTGGCTCTGGGCAGGCTATGGCTTAACTATCGCCTTGGGCCTATATACGCAGTATTTCTTCATATTTCTAGTACCAGCCCACTGCTTATACGCACTTGCTGTTCATGGTTGGAAATTCAAGAAGCTACTACGTGACAAAGGTTGGTGGTTCGGTAACTTACTAGGCGCAACCTTGCTCCTGCCATGGCTACCGCACATGCTAGCACAGATGTCACGCGTACAAGAAGGGTTTTGGATACCACCAATCAATCTCGGCAGTATACCAAACACAATTTCACAGTTCGCTATCTACGACGATGTAATCGCAACAATATTTGGCTACTGCCTGCTGATTGGCGTTATTGTTTTTCCACTATACCGGTTACGAAAATCGCCAAAACAACTTAATGCCACTATTCTTTTGATCGGCTGGCTACTGATACCAATCCTGTTCGTTGCGCTTCTGAGTAGTTTCGGTAGACCAGTTTACATTGACCGCTACTTTAGCTATAGCGCGCCAGCGTTTTATGCACTGTTGGCAGTTAGCTTATATCTGATTTCAGTCAAGAAATTGCCATGGTTGCGTCCGGCGCTTATTGCCATAACTTTGGCTATTTTCTGTGTCGGTATCGGCAATATGGCAGCGTCGGCAACTCACAAAATGGGCTATGTCGCCAATCTAGTAAATCAAGAGTTCCGCCCAGGCGACGTGATTATTTCAACTGAATTATACACATTTTTCGATTTTTCCTACTACAACAAGACTGGCGCTGAAGTTCAGCTACTCTCCAAAGAACCGTGGGGCAAACATGGTGAATACAGCCTACTGGCCGACAAGAGACACTTGCGTGTCGCTGACTTAAACAATGTCGATACCCCACGCATCTGGCTGGTTGGTAGAACTGGCGACCACGATTATTTCACTGTTGACTTACCTAGCCACTGGCAACTCATCACCAAGGCCGAAGCCGGCGACAGCGCCGTTCGACTGTATGAAAATTAAACATAAAAGAAAATACCTATAGCGCTTTCTCTTGTTGCGCTAACTACGCCAAGCTTTCGACTATTTTTGCTCTGGCGCAAAAACTGAAGAACTAAGTCTTGACTAAAGCAAGAAAAAACCTGTCCAAATGAACAGGTTTTTTCTATGGTCGGGGTGAAAGGACTTAAACCTTCGACCTCTCGGTCCCAAACCGAGCGCGC
>CAZKHR010000045.1:0-623 GCA_964552745.1 uncultured Candidatus Saccharibacteria bacterium
TTGCAGGTAAAGACACTAAAGAGGCCCTGGATAACCGGGCCTCTTTAATTTTATGGTGGCCTAACTACACCTTTTTCTGCTTAACAGAGATATCGATTTTCTTTGGCTCTGGCAAAGGTGTTAGCGATACACTCACCCTCAGCACGCCATCATCCAGGTTTGCTTCAACTTTTTCGGTATCAGCTCGCTTTGGCAAGGCGACGCGTCGGTAAAAACTACTGGAGCTTTCACGAACGACATACTTCTTGCTTCTATCCTCTTCTTTTTCATGGCGTTCGGCGCTAATTACTAGCATGCCATTTTCTACCTCAACATTGACGTCTTTTTGGTCGAAATTTGGCAAATGCGCCTCCACAATCATGGCGCTATCTTTGATATAAACATCAGTCGTCGGAATGCTCATCGATCCCCTAACGGGCGATACCCAATCATCGCCAAAAAGCTGCTTTTGTAGAACTGACAACTCCGCAAATGGATCCCATTTTACTAAACTGCTCATAGTTTCCCTCCTTGTTATTAACAGTTGCTTGAGAGGCTAATAACCTCTACCTCTATTATAGGAAATTAGCACTCTCATGTCAAGAGTGCCAACTATATCCATCTTTGAATTAGGCTTGAGTCCG
>CAZKHR010000045.1:633-6588 GCA_964552745.1 uncultured Candidatus Saccharibacteria bacterium
CCGCATACCCCTACCCCGCCAAAGTGAAGCCCTGGAGACTGGCTAACTCAGATTGCGACCGGACACCGTCAGCTAAGCCAAGTTCAGCAATTCTGTGAATTAACTGATCGTGATCAATACCTAAATTCAGCCACGCTGCCTTTGGTAGATTGCCGTAATTATTCAGTAAACTTGGTAGTAAATTAGCCTCCAGGAAGTGTGGCTCACCCTTGTCGTCTAGTCGAATATCTATCCGCCCATAGTCCTTAGCCCCTAAGGCCTCAAAAGCACCAATTGCGAGCTGATTGATTTTATGCCTAATTGCTGAGTCTGTAACCTCAAGAGTCTGCTCAGAGTCTGCCTGCTTCACGCGACTACTCAGAAACCGTGAACCAGCCTGATTGAGCGGAGCAACTATCTCTAGTGGCAATAGCTGAAATTCGTCTGAAAATCGCCTTTTCAAGATACCAACACTAAACTCCCGACCTGGCAAGTATGCCTCAAGTAGGGCGTCAGTTTTATAACTATCAAATAACCAGTCAACCTGCGTTTTTAGTTCGTCGAAACTACTAACCAAAGACCGATCGTTAATACCCGACCCGCCGCCGCCATCGACAGGCTTAATAAAAATTGGATATGAAATACTAATATCACGCGGCCCATAGACCTCGCCTTGTTTTATTAGCATCGATTTTGCCGTTTTTAGACCTCTCCCCGCCACAACCTGCTTGGCCAGTTGTTTATTGTGCTCAAGCATTGAAGCATTTTCGTCCGAACCAGTATAAGCTATGTTGTTGGCTGACAAGTATTCGCTGATCTAGACTGGCTTTGACTGTGGCTGAGAATTGTCATAAATAAATTTCATCCCCAAAAATGCTAAATCAGGTCGCCTGGCTACCACTGCGTCAAGGTCACTAACATTCCTTATGTCAGTGATACGCACCTGCTTATAGCGACGCTCTAGGGCGGCCTTGGCCCCTAGTCTTGACTGGCACCCCATAGAGCTGAGTGATTTGATTGTAGTGGTTACTAATTCAACCGATTTATTAATCTTAAACATAGAAAACAGACCTTTTTATTATTAGATAGTTATTATCGACAGTGCGACTAGCTATGTCAGCACAATATTTGACCGTCTCATGCAACAGAGACTTATTAGTAGCGATAGGATTGCCCCGCAATCACTTGCTAATATAACTATATCACATTATGACCTTTGGCGCTAATCAGCCGTATTCACTCAACACCCTTACAGCCTAAAAGCAGGCTCCGTAAGCCTTAAGCGTCACTACGCAATCACAGAAAGGATGAGGAATTGTCGATCTACTGAAGCTTGCTCAAAGATTTGCTCAAGAACTTATTTGCTCAAGGACGGACCTTGAGCTACCGAAGACAGCTCCTAGTTTTTTGCTCAAGGTCCGTCCTTGAGCAGCGAACATCTGTTGTCATATCTTCATTTAGTTCAAGGATTTTTGGCGCCTTGGCACTTTTCAGCCAGTAAGATTTTGGATTTAGTTGCATATCCATACTTTTTCCCTTTATGGCTATTGTGCACTATGGATGATATCGCCCCGTAATTGACTTTAGTCAAGGTATTTAAGGTCAGAGCGCATTATAGTTAGAGATATATTAACCAAAAGGAGTGATTATGACAAACTTAACCTTTCAACTACAAACCCTAACCTGCCCAAGCTGTATCAACAAAATAACCTCAGCAGTTAAGTCTTTGCCCGGTGTCAAACAAGTCGAAGTGCTATTCAATTCCAGTCGAGTCAAGGTAGACTGCGATGAAAACGCCTGTGCGAAAGACGACATACGTCAAACCATCGAGAAACTCGGCTATGCGGTGCTGGATGAAAAATAGATCTCGCATCAGCCCTGCTATCAGGCTCGCCACATCGGCGAGCCTGGCGGTCCTTGGCATACTGTTAGGTCAGACTAGCCAGTCGCAGCTGCAAGTGACCGGAAGTATCCTGCTGCTTATTGCCACTGCTATCACTGCTTTTCCGATTGTCAAAACTGCCCTCGTCACCCTGCGCTACAAGGTGATTGGCATAGATCTACTAGTGAGCTTTGCGGTGATCGGCGCGGTTCTGATTGGTGAGTATTGGGAGGCGGCGGTCGTGGCGATACTTTTTTCACTGGGCCACCTGCTAGAAGCTAGGTCCATAAACAAAACGCGTAGCGCCATCAAGTTACTGCTTGACGAGGCGCCCGATGTTGCTTGGGTGGAGCGAGAGGGTGAGATTGTTGAATTGTCGCCTAGCGCGGTTAAGATGGGAGACATCGTTGTCGTTAAATCCGGTCAGAAAATACCAGTTGACGGCGAGGTGGCAAGCGGCCGAGCTTCTATCAATCAAGCCAGCATCACAGGCGAATCAATGCCCGTCGACCGGAACAAGAAAGAACAAGTCTACGCTGGTAGCATCATTAATTCTGGCTACTTACGAATTGTCGCTACAGGTGTAGGCAAAAATACCATGTTTTCACGCATCCTGGAAATGGTCGAAGAGGCACAAGACAAAAAAGCCAAAACGCAAGTATTCTTAGAGCGCTTTGCCAGTTACTATACCCCCGCAATTATCGTACTAGCAGCCATCACCTATGTCGTCAGTCAGGACATCTATCTGGCGCTAACTCTGCTGGTAATTGCTTGTCCCGGTGCTCTGGTTATCGCGACGCCGATTTCAGTGGTGGCTGGAATTGGAAATGGGGCTCGAAATGGAATACTAATAAAGGGTGGCGAATCGATTGAAAATATGAGCTCATCTCGAGTAGTCGCATTTGATAAAACTGGTACTTTGACTGAAGGTAAGCCACGGGTCGTATCGGTCAAAACGTTTGGTATCAACGAAAACAAATTGCTCAGCCTAGCTGCCACAGCCGAATACTACTCGGAACATCCGCTAGGAGCGAGTATTGTCGAGTACGCATCACGCCAAACCAATACTGCGCCAGCCACCCCACTGCAGACCGAGGTGCTAACTGGGCTTGGTATTAAGGCTGAGACCAGTGAGGGCACCGTTCTAGTTGGCAATCGACAGCTGATGCAACAGTCTGGTGTGGAGATTGGTCAAAGGCCCGAAAGTCACCTGCGCACCCTTGAAACTACCGGACAAACCGCCATGATAATCGCCCAAAAGCAGACCATCATCGGAGTTATATCTGTCGCCGACCCTATTCGCTCTGGGGCCAGAGAGATGATTAAACAGCTTCGCCAGGAAGGCAAAAAGGTGATCATGCTAACTGGCGATAATCAACGTACGGCCGATGCTATTGCCTCGCAACTTGGTATCGATGAAGTCTATGCCGAGCTGATGCCGACGGGCAAAGTCGAGCACATCGCCGAGTTACAGCAAAAATACGGCAAAGTCACCATGGTCGGCGACGGCGTCAATGACGCACCGGCTCTGGCCGCTGCCGACGCAAGCGTGGCAACGGGTGGAACTGGCAAAGACATTGCCATGGAAGTCGCCGATATTGTACTGCTTTCGGGAGATATCAGTAAACTCAGTTACGCGCTGGGCTTAAGCCGGGCAGTGATGCGCAACATCAAAGCCAATATCTTCTTTGCGGTCGGACTAGTAGTCGTCCTGCTGGTTGGCGTACTAACCAAAAATGTCATCATGAGTCTCGGTATGCTGATTCACGTGGTTAGCGTGCTATTGGTTATCATCAACGCTTCTCGCCTACTGCGGTATAATAGTAATCATGCATAGCTGCTTATCAAAAGTACCAATCTTCCAACATCTCAGCCAAGAAGACATGGAGCGAATTCATCAGTTTATTCGTCCCTCGCATTTTCAAAAAGGCGAGTCTGTCCAGCTAGCCAGCCACTACGTACCAAAGCTACTGGTTCTCAACCGCGGCCGGGCAAAGGTTTCTCGGACTGACGCAAATGGTAACGAACAGGTAATTCGCATCCTCAAGCCTGGGGATTATATCGGTGAAAGTGCTGTGTTTGGCGAAAGCGCAGTCGAGTACGACGCACAGGCCCTAGAAGATTCCAGTTTCTGCACCCTCGACAAAACCCACCTCCATCAGATACTGCTCGATCAGCCTGACCTTGCTTTGAAGATCCTTAGCGACATGAGCCAGCGCCTACAGACAACCGAGGCCCAACTCGAATCACTCGGTCAAAGACCAGCCGAACAGAGACTCCTAGACGCTCTTCGTCACTACGCTGGCAGTGAGTCAACTTTTACCTTACGCATCAGCAAAAAAGACCTAGCCAGCCAAATCGGTGTTCGGCCGGAAACACTGAGTCGACTACTAAAACGGCTTCAGGTTAATCGGTTGATACAAATAGATCGCAAGATCATTACTATACTATCAAAATAAAACAGGTTATCCAGTAGCGTGAATGCTTACTGGATAGCCTGTAAAAACATACTATTGGCACTTTGTGAAAATTCATCATGGCTCAGTACGATAGAGCAAGTTGTAACTGCACTAAAGACTGATCTATAATCTTAGGCCGAAAATATCCACACTATGTATGGTACTTAGCTTCAGCAGGTGAATGTTAGAAACATAATACCGTGCACCGTTTTGTGAGTTATGATTCGCCGAGCATATTCACACCGCGACTAGACATGAATTGTTTTCTTGCTTACGTTCTAACTTTCGGGGGTTAATTCACCAGAGACTATTTTTTCCTCAACTCCACCAGGAATACCCTCTTCTGTAACTAGCTCTTCAGGAGCAAAAAACTTCAACTTTACGAAATCGCTTCCAGGCTTAAGTATTTCTTCAAGCTCTTCGGCTGTTTTACCTAGCTTTACCTTGAATCTTACGAAATCCATAACACACCAAACCTTTGTACCATCCTCAAGCGTTTTAGGAGAGGCTCCACTCCCCCTATACTCTGGGGGTAACTCTTGAATTGCGGATATATCTAATCCCAACCCCTCGACCTCTTCTAATAACTCTCGCAATGCAGCTTCTTCATTTGTTTCGCTATTTTCGATACCGCCCCCGGGAATGTGCCATTTATCAGAATACACCCCACCACCCCGGGCTTCTTTCTGACCTCGTAAAACTTTGCCATCGCTGCTAAATACAACAACTGATACAATTGCACGTTCGTATATTGGAAGGTTCTCGATATTGCCTTCTAATAGAGAAGGATCGATTTCTCTATTACTTATTATCTCCGACATATCGTTTATTATAACAGGTTTCAAATACGAGCTTAAAGCTTAAGCATGTCTCAAGCGGCAGCCCAAACATTAAAAAACCACCCTTGCGGGTGGACTTTTCGTGGCTCGCGCTAGTGGATGCACTTGGTAACTAATCGCAGTTTTGAGCGAGCCAGTTCTTATACATATATAACGCGGTGATGCTCTGATTATCGGCAAATTCACCCTTTTCAATCATGGCGTCCAATTCTTCAAGAGAAACGAATTTACGCGCCCTTGTTTCGTCTTCAGTTTGCACAAAATCACTGATATTTAATTTTAATGCAAGCACATTGGTCTGATACTCAGTGGAAAGTCCATTGCATACTCTTGCCCGTCCAAGTCTTATCCATTCTTTAGCAGTTATGGATGCCTCTTCCTCAAGCTCGTTCTTTGAAGCTGAGATAAGACTCTTACTCTCACCGCCACCTCCAGGTAATTCCCAAAACCACGCATCGAAAGGATGCCTATACGACTCAACTAAACAAATCCTGTAATCATCGTCTACAGCGACTACGCATACAGATTCACCCACTTCCATAAAGCCATAAATACCTTCAGCGCCATCTTTTCTAACAATCTTATCTTCTTTGAGTTTAATCCAAGGATTCTCGTATGCAATTCGAGTATCAATAACTTCAAATGGTCTACCCGGGTTCATAGATCTATACTAGCATAAAGCAAAAACACTCTGCTTTCGCAAAGTGCTTATGGCCTGGCTCACCATACAGGTCACGGAACAATCACAGGGGTGGGGGCACGAGATGAGACAAATGAGACACAAAACGCATGTTTT
>CAZKHR010000046.1:0-6300 GCA_964552745.1 uncultured Candidatus Saccharibacteria bacterium
CCAGCAGAAACGCGATGCCGCCCTTGCCCGCAAGGCAGCACGCCACGCTAAATGGTCGGCTCGATTTAATGCAGTAAAAAATGCTGCCGCAGAGATAGTAGATACCACGAAAGACACGGTTATCGGAGCTGCTGAGACGGTCGTAGATGCCGGCCGAAGCGCCCTAGATCGCACGAAGGACACCGTAACCGGTGCAGTCGAGCGCACACGTGAAACAGTTCACGTCGCACGAGCTGTCGGCGCGGCAGCTCTCGAGGGCGCACAACGCGCAGGCCGTGACGCCTACACTACTCACACCGATCAAAATAGACTATACTAACAACCAACACTACATAACATAAAAAGGATTACAGTATGAATTTTAATATCACCGTTGAAGATTTACAATCTATAGGTATCGATCTCCCTCAGGAGCAGGTTGGCCCTACCCTACTGGACATCAACAACACCCTTAGCGAGCGTATTGGCGTCGAGATCACCGAAGCCCTCAATGATGAACAGCTCGATGAGATGATGGCTATTAAGCAGTCTGGCGATCAAGACGCTCTCGCCAACTGGATGAGCACCAATGTGCTCGATCTTACCGACATAGTATCAGACGAGCGAGATATTCTTCTTGGGGAGCTTGCCGATAAAGCCCAGTAAGACAAACTAAGGCATGGTCTACATAATAATACCTCGCACGTGCGAGGTATTATTATCGTCTACTACGGCTGAACGCTACAGCGTCTTCTTCACCATCTCTCTCGTAAAGAATTCTAGCCTATCGCCCTCTTCAAGATTGAGTTTTTTGGTAGTTTTGAGGCTGAGGCCACACATTTCGCCTTCAAACACCTCTTTGGCTTCGGTCTGTTGGCGCTGGACGCTAGTGACTTCGACTTCGGCGATTTGTTCATTTTTGCGCTTGACTCGCGCTAAGACATCGGCCGTTGCTTTTCCTTTGAGTACCTTGCCTCCGGCAATGATTTCATCACGAAGGGTGCGAAAGACGCCTTTAATTTCTAACTCGCCAACTTCTGTCTCGACAATTTCTGGTGCAAGTAGGTTTTCCATAGAATGTTTGGCATCATCAAGTAGCTCATAAATTATCTTATAGAGTCGCACCTCTACTCGCTCACGAGTGGCAATGCGCTTGACCGCTGGCGGTAGGTCGACATTAAAGCCATAAATTACGGTATTTTTACCAGTTGCTAGGTGAATATCTTTTTCAGTAATATTACCGACACCAGTGCCGATGACGTGCAGTGTTACTTCCCCGCCTGTTTCGATTAACTTCAAGCTATCGACGACAGATGTTAGCGAACCTTGAACATCAGCTTTAACGACAACATTAAAATCCTCGGAGTCGTGTTGCTGGCTCATTAATTTCAAAATATCGGCACCGGTCACATTGGTCGTGGCTACTAATTTTTCCTGCTCCAGGCGATTTGCTACTGCTATTGCTCTAGCTTCTTTTTCGTTCTTAGCGACACGAAAAGCATCACCAAACTGCGGTAATTCCTTGAAACCAGTCACGCCAACTGGTGTTGCCGGGCCAGCATTTTTAATTGTCTGACCACGAAAATCTTGCAGTGTACGAATATGACCATAAACCTGGCCCGCTACAATATAGTGTCCCAATCTCAAGTGACCATGCTCAACCAGCAACCCGACCACTGCCCCACGACCGGTTTCCATATGCGCTTCAATCACTAACCCTTCAGCCGGCACGTCTTCATCGGCACGAAGATCTTCCAAATCAGACACTAGCAATACCATGTCGAGCAATTTGTCGACATTTTGACCAGTTTTGGCACTGACTTCAACCATCACCGTATCGCCTTTCCACTCTTCTGGATTCAGGCCGTGCTCACTGGCTAGCTGTGCCCTAACCATATCGGGATTGGCCGCCTCTTTATCGATTTTATTGATCGCAACGATAATTTTCGCATGCGCCGTCCGGGCAAAACGAATGGCCTCGACTGTCTGTGGCTTAACGCCGTCATCAGCTGCCACCACGATAATCACTACGTCGGTCAATGTCGCACCGTGCTGACGCAAAGCAGCAAAAGCTTCGTGCCCCGGAGTGTCAAGCAAGGTCATCATTCGACCGTTCCGCTCAACCTGATATGCACTAATATGCTGGGTAATTCCACCCGCTTCGACTTCAACCGTCTTTTTATCTAAAATTGCATCAAGCAAGCTGGTCTTGCCGTGATCAACGTGACCCATGACGGCAACGATTGGCGGCCTAGCAACGGCATGTTCGGACAATTGATGTACTTTGCGCTCCTGAGTAGCAGCAGTCTTTTTCTCCAGGCTAACATCAAGCCCCAACTCTTCAACAATGATTGAAGCCGTCTCAAAATCTAACCGCTGATTGATTGTGGCAGCGATACTATTTTTAAATAATTCACCAATTAACGTAGTGACTGGCAAACCCAGCGTATCAGCTAGTTCGCCGACCGTGACCGAATCTGCAATAGCAACGATTTTTTCCTGTTCCATCGGATTTTTCTCCTCTCGTCGCCTGCAAATGGCAGTATCGGCGAACTAATTTATCTTCCTATAGGCTACTTCTTTTTCTTGCCAGTAAGGCTAAGTGAAATTTTACGATTATCTTTGTCGATTTCCAAAATCACAAATTCTTTGCGCTCGTTTAGTGTGAAAATCTTTTCCGGATCGGTACCGTCACCACCAAGTTCACTAACATGCACCAATGCCTCCACGCTTGGGCCAAGCTGAACGAATGCCCCAAATGGCGTAATTCGCGTCACCGTACCCTCAACTGTATCGCCAAGCTTAAATTGCTCAACTTCATCGAGCCACGGATCTTTGGTCAATTGCTTCATGCTGAGACTCAAGCGCTCTTTGTCGATTGCGATAATCTTCGCTTCGATATCTTGGCCAGTTTTAACATAGTCACTTGGGTTGCTGACGCGCTCCCATGAGATTTCTGATATATGAACCAGGCCCTCAATTCCATCAACATTAACGAATACACCGAAGTCCACCACACCGGTAACGACACCCTTAACGACATCGCCGATTGACAGTTCTTTGAAGCGAGCTGCCAGACCATCCTTGACTGCCTCTTTCTCTGAGAAAATCAATTTATTGGCCTTGCGGTCGGCATCAAGAATGCGAACTTTAAGTTCTTTGTTGGTCAGCGCATTCAGGCGCTGCAAAATTTCATCCTTATCGCTCGAACCAACTCGCGGATAATGCTCCGCTGAAAGTTGTGAAACTGGCAAGAAACCACGAATTCCTTCGTATTCCACCAGAAGTCCACCACGGTTAGCGTCGTACGGCGTGACGGTGATTATCTCGCCGGCTTCCATCCTCTCTGCGACCTCGTCCCAGCCGCGATCCTTGACGGCCTTGCGCAGACTGAGAAGCGAATAGCCATTGTCTAGTTCTGTGTCAACGACACTAGCACTGACTTCGTCACCGTTACTATAGTTTTTCGAGAAACCAACCTCGCGGCGTGGTACTAGCCCTACACCCAGAGGTCCGAGATCAAGCAATATTTCATGCTTTTTGACGGACAAAACGGTACCGTGTACTACCTCTCCAGCAACTAGTTGCTTTATATTTTCACCTGCTTGTGCCAGCAGGTCATCCATTGTTATTGTGGCATTTGCCATAAGTCTTTTAAAGACTCCTTCCTTAAATTGTATTTCTTGAGACAACCAAAAAATGACATCTCATAGATTGCTATTTATTGTACAGGAATAATCGAGAGAAGTCAAAGATAAAGCCGACCTCGAACTACAAACCCACCCCTCAGTACACCCTTACACGTCTTGATTCGTGATCCGCTCATCAGAGGAAGCTCAAGAACTACAGTCGCTTGAGTGTGTCCCCAGGGAGGTTTTGAGACTCAGGTCGAGAGTATCCTTCTAAGGCAGTTTACGAGAATGAATGTAGGCTACGCTCGAAGAGGCAACTAGCACCAAGGCTAGCATTGTCATGGCTGTGTCTTCTGGGCCAGCTGCTGGCAACTTGGCGGACTCTGGCGTCGTGCTAGGCTCTGCAACTGATACCGAAGTCTCTGGCTCGACAGGAGCCTCAACCCCTTGCGACGTGTCGCTATCTTCTTGCGATTCTTGTGATGTGCCACTGTCAGTAGATTCATCGGCCGAAGGAATATCGCTTGACTCAGGCGCTGCCTCGTCTTCAGTAGTACCACCTGCAGTGTCATCAACCTCTGAGTTTTCCGGAACAACCATCGGCGGAGTTTGATCATTCATCGCAATCCGACGAACACCGTACAAAA
The DNA here is from genome assembly GCA_964552745.1 of uncultured Candidatus Saccharibacteria bacterium. GTDB lineage: Bacteria > Patescibacteriota > Saccharimonadia > Saccharimonadales > Saccharimonadaceae > Nanosynbacter. The sequence continues at coordinate 4,259 of CAZKHR010000046.1, forward strand.
CAGCCAATGAAATAAGCACTAGTATAATTGCACAAACTATAAATACTGATGTCGAGCCACGCTGCCTTGTTCTGTTTCGCATATTATCACTCCACCACCCAATTGGTATCTGAGCGTATTATATACCAATTTTTTGCTTATTGCAACTATTATCTGGCCTGAATCTTAGGATATTAGCCCTTCTCACCCAACCTGTGATACAATTTGACTATGATTGTAGGAGTTGATACTGGGGGAACAAAAACACTCGTCACTGTATTTGACAATGACGACGCACTTCAAGATAAGCATAAGTTCCTAACCCCGCGTGATATCCACGCCTACACCGAGCAAGTATCTCAAGCGATTATCGACCTAGTGCCAAATCGCAGCGAATTAAAGGCCATTGCCATAGCCGTCCCTGGCGTAGTCAGAGACCAAATAGCCGTCGTTTGTAAAAACTTGGGCTGGCAAAATATCGATATTATTGGACTCCTGCGAGCTAATTTTCCCGAAGTACCAATGTGGCTAGAAAATGACGCAAATCTCGGCGGTGTCGGTGCCACTAGATTGCTTGCTTCCGTGCCACGCCGCTGCCTTTATGTGACTATTAGCACCGGTATTGGTGGTGGGTTTATTATTGATGGCGCGATTGAACAGAGTCTTTCAGAAAATGAAATTAGCGATATTCACTTCGAGTACAACGGTAAACTTACTCGCTGGGGAGAAATAGCCAATGGCCAAGCGATTATGGATGATTTCGGTGTATATGCTAGCCAATTAGGCGACGCCGATGATATTCGCGAAATTGCCCGCAGGCTATCGCGTGGGTTTATGGCGTTAATACCGGTACTACGCCCAGATATCATTGCAATCGGAGGTGGTATTGGCGCGCATTATGATATTTTTGCCGAGCACGTCGAAAAAGAATTGTCTGTCATGCCTGAGCAATATAGTTGTCCAATTATCACTGCGCCTTATCCGGAAGAGGTTGTTGCCTATGGTTGCTATTTCTACGCCAAAGATCAGCTCACTATATAAGCGCATCGTTGCGGATTTTCCAGGCATACACTTTGTCAAGGGTGATAATTTTCACTGGTCGCCTGAGAAAAAATCTATTTTTCACCCGCCAATATCAAGTACCGAAAGCCTAGCTCATTTACTTCATGAAGTTGGTCATGCCCAGCTAGAACACTCGTCCTACGCGCGCGATATCACCTTGATTAATATGGAGAGACAAGCCTGGGAGTATGCGGTCGACACTCTAGCCCCCCGTTACGCCCTAGCGCTTACAATGAACGACGACATTGTCGATGAGTCTCTCGCCAGCTACCGCCAGTGGCTAAATGCCAGAAGCACCTGCCCGCACTGCCAGGCGATTGGTGTCGAAAAAACGGCTGAAACATACTATTGCCTGGTTTGTCATGGCTCATGGACGGTCAATGAGGCTCGCACCTGCCAATTGCGTCGTTATAAAAAATAATCTGCCATCTAGGGCAGATTATTTTCTTTAACGATAAATTACTTTGTATCGTCAGTGTTGGCGACAGTTTTCGTTGCTTTGCCTCGACGTGAAATACGACCGCCTTTAGCGCCAGCAATTCGTGCTAGCTCTGGATTGGCTGCAAAACCGCCCATAGTACCCTTGACCTGACCGCCTTTTCGGCCGATTTTTGCATAAAAATCTGAGCCATGACGTGTTTTATTGGTTGCGGCGGCCTTTTTACCGCCTGCTGCTGTTCCTGCCATACGAGTTTTCCTCCGTATTTAAAAAGATTTCCACATAAAAAATAGCGGAAACCCTCACCTTTAATATCACACACGTTATAGTGTATGTTTTCATTGTAGCATACTGCTCATACTTTGTCAAGGTTTACATATGCGCCTTATGTTGTGAAAAGGTCTTGCATAGCTCGTATAAGTACGCTACACTAGGGGTAGGAGCTACTTAAAACTAGACATATTCAGCAGTTCCACCACGTAAAATAACCACCTTTTCTGCGAGATCGGTGGTTATTTTATGTTTGCTTAATATTTAACTATGATACGAGGCGTAGAGTAAT
>CAZKHR010000047.1:0-6013 GCA_964552745.1 uncultured Candidatus Saccharibacteria bacterium
ACTTAGGTGATGGTAAGTCTTTTAAGGGAACACCGTCCCAGTTTGCTGATTTTCTAGATGACCCAAAAAATGTAAAGACTGCCGCCAAAGTTTGGGGTCGTAAAGGGATAGTTAATATGCGCTGGCGAGCATGGAATGGTAAATACATAGGTAAAAAATTATTTAGCAAGTTTGGGGTAAATAAAAAAGGCGGTATTGCTGAGAACGATAAATCCAAAAAGTCTAGTGATGATGCTGATGATACTAAAAAGTCTAAAAAAACCGCAGACGAGAGAACAAAAGCTTTTAAAGATTCTGTGCCTGATAATGGAGACATCAAGAATTCCTCAAGCAATCTAAAAAATAAACTTGGAAAAACCGCAGGTAGAGTAGGTAGAGGTGGTGCCGTCTATACTGCAGCCGTTGCTAATTGTATTGCCATAAAATTACCAGCTATGGTTGCTACGGCAAAAGCAAAAGTAGAATTAGCGCAAGTAATAATAGCTGTTACAAATATGATATATACACCAGGTTCGATGCAGAAATCATCAGGACTAGGTAGTGGCTTCACTCAAGAATCGGCTGAGGCTGTTGGTAATTTCTTAACAAAAAAGGTACCGGACGAAAACGGTGTACTTAAGTCCGCATTAGAATCCCCAGTTTTATTGTCTGCTATAGGAGTAAATAAGAATAAAATTGATATTCCAGGAAATCTTACTCCCGGTTACTCTGCTCTAAATAACCCACTAGTTAAATTCAGCCAAGAGGCAGATAAAGAATCTGAGGATACATGTAATACCATTCTGAGCCCCTACACAATGTACAGTGTTATGGTTGGTCAAGCAGTCGTAGCGGCGTCTGGTGGCGTAATACCAGTATTACTTAATATTGCTGGTGGTTTTGCAATAAGTAAAGTTTTCGAAGAAATCACTAAGACAGAAGCCTTCGGTAATATGGTTGACTCAATGATAAATAAAGCACTAGATAATGATTTTATTAAAAATGCTATAGAGATTGGCGGCTACGAAGCGGGGCAGGTTCTTGGATTAGGACTAATGCTCCTGCCTGGACTAGGAAATTCCGCTAGGCACATAAATGTATTACCGAAGTCAGAAGTGAAACAATTTGCCATGTTCCAAAATGAAAACGAAAAATTTCATAGAGACCTAGAGGTTGCTACATTAAGCCCATTTGATACATCCAGTAAATATACTTTCCTTGGCAGTATTATGCACAATATGAATATGGCTATGATTTCTAGAGGAAATATCAACAATTCGTTTAACTCAGTCTTAGGTAATATGTTTAGTCTACCAGCTATAGCTCTTTCGTCATTTACCTCTCCAGCTAGCGCTTCTATAAATTATCAAAGTGAAAACTATTGCGACTATGCTGCAGAATGGAAACAGGAAGCTGGAGATCAAACCCCAGGCGTAAAAGCCGCTGGTGATGGCTGTTACGGACATACCTCAGAACAACTTAGTATGAATATAGATACCGCTATTGACTTATTGGCCGGAGCCGGAGAGGGCTGGATTGATGAAAGTAAAGATCAAAGTGGTGATATAGATGATCTCATAGAGAGTGGTTACATAAAAGACAACAGCCCGATAGTAGACTTTATTATTGACTGTGGCGACGGAAGTACAGGAGAGTATATTATCAATAATCCTAGCTGTACAGTCCCTAAGGTAGGAGGGTCTCTTGATCAGTTAGGAACTCTCGCAACAGGAGAAGGAGAAAATATCCTAGAGGATGATATTGGTGGACCTACAGTAGCGACCAGTCTCAAAAGCGAATCATCCATGGCGGCAATCTCTGTATTTCTAACCAACCATCAGACTATGCTGGCTTTAAATGGCGAAGATGAAGGCTATCCAGAAGAGGAAGCCACTAGTGATAATTCAGCCACAGGCGGAATAACTGGTGAGGTGGACCCGAATGGTTGGGCTAGTCCAGTTGAGTCAGTCATCTTAACATCACCATACGGCTACCGTAACGGTCCATTTAATGGCTATGAGTTCCATGACGGCTTAGATTTAGGTGGTGGTGGTGCTATATTTGCAGTACGTGACGGCACTGTAACATCAGTAGTAAATGGCTATGGAGGCGGCTGGGGTAATAATATATCAATCGACCATGGAGAGGTTTCTGGACTCGGCCATATCTACTCTTTTTATGCTCACTTGGAATCCATCAGTGTTTCCGGGGGACAACAGGTAAAAGCAGGGCAGCAAATAGGCGTAATGGGCACAACTGGATCATCCACTGGGGTTCATTTACATTTTGGTATATATAAAATACCACCAGGTGATAGTGATAAGGATGGTTCAACAACCTATAACCCAGCTCAGGTGGTCCCGCAACTGGGGGGTGGATAATGATTTCGCGAAATAAGAAGCTGGCTATAGTAGTATCTATTATCTTTATTTGTGTATTTGTGTTGTGGCTATTTACCAGTAAAGGTAATCATACTAATAACGTTACTGAATCAGAAAAGACAACAAAAACCCAAAAGCCAGATGACAAGGCCATGTTCTTTGCCAATAGTTTCGCCAATAAGTATCCCGATGAGTTCCGCGTTAAGTCAGCCAGGACAGTACATGAGGATGGTGACTTTAGTCTTATTTATATGAACCTAAGGAGTGAATCGAGCGATGTTCGTATTCAAGGTTTTGCTATAACTCACAAATACGATATCCTAATTCCGCCAGGATCTGACTACAACCAAGACACTATAGAATTACTTGGCATCCCCAGTAGTATTATAGATGCACTCGAAAACGAAAAAGGAGCTATAAAACAATGATTAAAAAATATCTGTATGTGATTTTCGCTACAATACTACTTATATCGTTCGTGCCTAACTCAGCCTCGGCTATTGGGAAGCAGCTAGACTGGGAGACTATCTGTAGTGTACAAAAAGAGTCAGGTGTAGATGCAAGTTATAGGCGAGAATATGAAATAAATGACATACTCTTTTATGACCCATGTGATGATTTTGTCTGTTCTACAACACCAGGTTCGACGTATATCGCCAGTTCCGAGGTGTTGAGTTTTGCTGGGCAATCTCTCGATTCAACATGGGGGATAGATGATAGTACGGCTGAGCAGTGGTTTTTACAAGCGATACCATGTAAAGTATCGCAATATGGACTTAATTCTAACAATATTAAGGAGGTTACGACCGCAATCAAATCAGCAGGTGTCTCCCCAGCTTTCTTCTATGCTTACTCGGTAACTGAAGGTTGTAGTCAGGGTAATGGTGATGGATTTATCAATCACTATGCGTCAGGATACTATGCTAGTAATGGAGGGAACACAGCTGTTAACGCAGCTACTGGCGACGCTCAGTATCTTTCAAAAATAGCAGGGGATATGGAAACAAATCCAGCTTGGATAGATGCAGGCAACCCGGTTTATGATCCGCCCAAAGATGTGAAGGACGCTGGTAACGCTGATTTTCAGAGTATGCCCGCAGGGACAATTGGTCGTGCTTTCATACCTTCAACAGCTGCGGCAACCTGGGAGGTCTATATACCAGAAGCTTTGTCTGGGTCAGTCAATAATGTTCGAGATTACGGACCTCCGCTGTCTAGAGTAATGGAGTCAATTATTGAGATGGGTGGCGATCTATCCAACCCCAGCACTGTCGGCAGCGGTAGCAGCGGTTCAGTAGAGTGTGTTACAAGCGGTTCAGGTAGCAGTAGCGCTCTGAGTGGTAGTATCGCACAGGTCGCAGAAGAGATGGGGAAGTGGGGTGCTGAGTATCAAGCTTGTTATATATTTGGTGGTGGCCACGGTTGGTCTCAGGAACAAATGGATACCGCTATAGAAAATCACTTTACTGGGCAATATGGAATTGATTGTAGTGGGTTCGTTTCGGCGGTAATATACAAGGCCACGGGTATTTATAGAGTCTGGAGTACTAACACAATGTGTGATGACACGGCTAATTTTCAGGAGGTTACTGATCCGCAACCTGGCGACTTCGCGATAAATTGTTCTGCTCATGTGGCAGTTATTGTTGGGGTTAATGCTGATGGTACTTTTAACACTATCGACTCAAGTACTACAGGGTGTGGGGCGGGGATGGGGCCGTCCCCGTCTAATTACAAAGGCGATAAGGTCTTAAGATATATAGGCGAGGGTGCATAATGGCAATATTAAATCAAGACACAACAGTTTTACGCAGACTAATTGCTATAGTGACTATCTCAACCATCGTCATTGCAATAATAGCATCGGTAGTCGCCATAACAATAAGTAGCCAGTCAGACGATAGTAATATTCGAAAAGCAATCAGTAGTAAAATTAGTAGAAACGATATTAGCTCAAATATAATAATGACTGACGGAAACTGGACTCTGGCCAATACTACTATCTCTTCCGACAGCAACAACCTCTCCTTTGTAATTACACAAAAGGAGAGCGGGGAAAATGTTATTAAATTTGGTCCGGGCAGTAGCTTCACTCTAGAAAAGTTAGTTGACGGTGGTGTGCCAGACAGTATAGTTGAATATTTCTATAATGGTGCCCAGTGGGTGTACTTTGATGAAATTTCTAACAGATATCCAGAACTATGGAAGATGGCCACAAAGGTCGTTATCGAAACATATTGCAAGGACAACGACATAGACCTAAAGAGGGTATACCTAGAAAAAGCAAGCTTAACGAGCTATATAGCCAACCCAGGCCAGCGTATGGTATTTAAGTTCAAGCTTAACAATACAGAAACAGAATATACTTTTAGTATGCTACTGACTGGTTCAAAGACAGATATAAATATTTCATCTGAGGGGTCTACGGTATATCAAAGCGAGATGGCACCGCTATAGCGGTACGAGAGAAATTACACCTGACATATCGTACAATAAACTTAAACAATTAGAACATCGAAAAAGGAGGAATAAATGAGGAATTTAAGAGATAAGTTTACACAGCTGTCGCCACTTGGTAAAACGATAGTTATGTTTGTTGTTTTATTAATTATTACGTTAGTTGTCATTTTAATTGTATCCTTAATTAGCCCACAAACTAGCGATAACACGAATGTTAATGATTCCGGTTCTACGACAGAATCACCCGACAAACAAACAGACAGCGACACAGTAAAAGACAGCAGGCCGCAAATTATCGGCCTTGAAAATATGACACGCAGAGGAGTTAATACACGTGCTACAGACAACATAAAGTCAGCCTTGCTAAGTTATTTTAATAATATAGATAACAATCAACACGGCGCTGAGAAAGTTGAGATTACCAATAACATCACATATTCTAAAACTATCAATGGAACCCAAGAATATGTTTCTATTATTACGATTGACGATGAAACACAAAAACTAATTACTATTGTCATTAGCGACCGAGGTGACGGCAACCTGCTCAGTGTGACAATTGCCGACACAGACGGCAATAATACTGAAGTGATTTATGGAAGTATATTAAATAATTAATCATTAAACACGGTCGTTATTCTTTCTATATAATAAACATTTAATCTATCCTAGGGGTGCATATGTTATGCAGAATCAACTTTTTAACGGCATAATAATATATAGAAAATCTGGGTTTTTTATACTTTCTTGTAATAGACAGGGGGCTAATTTTCCGCTAAATGAGAATTTTAGCTTTTCACCAGGTATTACTCCTAAAACTTCAGTAAGGTAGCGAGAATTAATTGTTACTTCACCATCACTTATTACTTCTGCTGTGGCTTCAGATGTATTTTCTCCGAGCTCAGATGCTATTGAATGAATTGACAACAAAGAAGATTCACTCGACGCACTTAATGTAATACCACCTCCTGATTCACGAGCGAAGAGGCTAGAGATCTTCGTAATTCGACTAAAGTCTGATTTGGATATCTCTACAACTGTTTCGTTTGTTTTTGGAATCAGTTGACGGTAGTCTGGAAACTTTCCATCGATTAATCGACTAACAATTTCCAGGGATGCCGTTTTAAAACCCACCTGTGTTTCATCGAAATATATTTGCACTGCATCAGTATCGTCCGTAATAGAGCGAACAA
>CAZKHR010000048.1:0-3817 GCA_964552745.1 uncultured Candidatus Saccharibacteria bacterium
ATAGCATTTGCGCGAGACCGGCGGCTTTCTCTTTTATGTCGGCGGCAAGCTTTTTGGGCTTTCGACTGGGACACTTGGTGCGAGAGCTCGAGCTGGTGCGCTCAAAGAGCAATGGCGTGACGATGTTACGAGACTTTATCTATTTGCCCTTTGTGGTGATCGGTCAATGGATGAGCGATAAGTACAGTAAATTAAATATCATCACGGTTGTTCTCGATGTGATTATCGAAATGCCACTCAAAACTATTCTTCGCCTGCTTAGGCAGTGGAATGCATTTATCGATGACAGAAAGGATGATTTGGTATGAGTAGGCTACTGAAAGGGACGGATTTAGCGGAATTTATCAAGGAGCGACAAGCCAAGCAAGTGCGCGCATTGCGACAGGCGCATAGTATTTTTCCACGACTAGCGATTGTGACAGATTCGGACAATCCAGTCATCGCCACCTATGTGCGTTTGAAGCAACAGTATGGGGCGGATATCTTGATTGACGTTGAAATTCATCAGGTGCAGTCTAGTGAGGTGCTGGAGATGGTTCGGACTTTAAATTCTCGTTCGGATGTGCAGGGGATTATCGTTCAGCTACCTCTAATCAATCAGGAGCAAACCAATGATGTACTAAAGGCCGTGTCTCCGAATAAAGACGTTGATGGGCTGAACCCCGAGACGACGTTTGACGCTGCGACACCGATGGCGATAAATTGGTTATTGGCTGGTCATAATATTGATCTTGCAGGGAGGCAGGTGGCGATTGTTGGGCGCGGTCGGCTAGTTGGTGCACCGCTTGAGCGCATGTGGCGCAATTCTGGCGTAGAGGTGACGATGTTCGAGAAGGGCGACGACTTGACAAAGCTTAAGCAATTTGATATAGTAATAACAGCGACGGGCCAGCCGCACATTGTTTCATCTGGTTTTGTGAAATCAGGCGTAGTGCTGGTGGATGCTGGTACGGCCTCGGAAAGTGGAAAAATTGTTGGTGATGTGGCGCCAGACTTACGCGAGCGTGATGATATTGCGATTACGCCAGAAAAAGGCGGTGTTGGTCCACTGACGGTGACGGCATTGTTCGATAATGTGATTACTGCTTGTTTTCGGATTGCAAATAGTTAATTTGAGCCGATAATTTCTTTAACATGAGCGACCACTTGGCGTGGGGTATAATTCGCCTTGACGATATAGCTGTGAACGCCGAGTTCGTGCATTTCTTTAGGCGCTTCTTCTTCGCCTAAGTTTGTTAAAATTACAACAGGAGTTGCTTTGCTTGCTTCGTCAGTTCGAATGATTCGCAGTGCTTCTGTGCCATTCATCTCTGGCATCTGGAGATCGAGCAAGATAACATCAGGCTGAAACGAGCGCACCACCTCAACACCAATCTCTCCGTTATTGGCAATCCGCACATCAAACCCATCCGCCTCAAACTTCATGCGGTACATCTGACTAATTGTTAGGTCGTCTTCGATGATGATGATTTTAGTCATATAGCTAAAGTGTAGCACAAAACGCAATAGTTTCACAGGCTTAAAAATCTAAAGTTGGGTTGATTAAATATGTAGATTATGTTAATGTGTTTAAGTATGCTTAAAAAGAAAACATCACTAATCCCCGCTGTGGACACCGATATATTTATAGGCAACTTATCAAATTTTGCGATGAAAAGGATTGATAGTGATAATATACCACTAAATAGCAACAATAATGAGCTTGTAGGAGCACTAGAGCTTCGTAAAAATGTCTATAGTGAAATGGGGTTCTTGGATAACGTTAAACTGGGCGAAGGCGGGACTGACTGGGACGAGGACGATATGCGCTCCGTGAGCTTTGTTTTACTGGAGCGAGTGGCTGTAGATGGATGTGCTCGTGTTATAGGAAATATGAGATTGGTCAAAAAGAATAATTATCACCCTGAGCCATTATTTGTTGAGCATCATTTTCCTGAATACTTCCGGGAAAATAGTATCCCTAATAATAGTGTAGAGGTGGGGCGACTTGTCTCGCAGCACGAAAACCCAAAAGTGCAGATGATGGCTAAATGGGCGTTGTTCGTAGGTGCGCTTACGTACGTTAATAAAGAGGGATATCCTAGAGCGTTCGGATTAATGGCATCCGATTTAGTCAGGGGGTTTATTAGTCAGGGCGTTCCTATTGAGGTGTTAGCTGACCCGAAATATATACCAGAAATTAATGCAAAGAAGCAACCAATAGAAATAAATCTCCCTTCTCTAGGAAAGATATCTAGGAGAAAACTCGGATGGAATCCGAGCCTGACTGAGGGTCCAGTGTCCTATGTGGACGATATAATAAGGCGAAGCAGTGGGGATGGGCTATGAGGACAGTGAGATCGGAAGAGTCTCTATGATTTGACTGTTGGTATAGCGGGCAACGGTGGCACGGGAAATGCCGTAGGTATCGCTCTCGCTCAGATGGGTGTTCAGCATTTTGTTTTGGCTGATCCAGAGGTTTTCGACAGGGCTAACATGAATCGTGTATTGGGTGCTCGCGAAGATACGTTGGGGCGTAATAAAGCAGAGGTACTGGGGGAGTATATCATGGCGATTAATCCGGATGCACAAGTTGATTTGTATCCAGAGGGCATTAACGTAGATAATGTTGAAGAATTCTTAGCAAAGAGGAAAGTTGACGTCGTACTCAATGGCCTTGAGCTAACGAGACCTGAGCTTGGGACGATGCTGGCTCGTCAAGCTCGCAATGCTTATATGATAAATCATGAAATGGTGGGAGTTCCTATAGTAGATGTTGAGTATATAGGGCATGCCGGTCAAGGCTATTCTATAGATCCAAGGAGTAAGATGACATTTGAGAGATTGATGGGCATTGAGGGTGGAGAGCGCGCACCGCTAGATGAAGTCGCTGATCAGGTGATTAGCCCGGACAGGTATTTGGCTTACTTACCTCCTTATGGTGATCTGGATACTCTCAGGGCTATTCTAGCTGGAGCTCCGCTTCCTTCAAATGCAATTGGCGCTGGAGTGGCTGCTGATATAGCTAAATCAGAGGTACTTAAGATAGCTAGGCTTAAGGTTGGTGAGAGGGGGCGGAAGCCTACTTGGGCGCCAAAGGTGCGGTGGTATGATGCGTATACAGGTAAGGGTGATACGACACGGCATCCACGACTTTCTTTCTATAGACGACTAGGAGTAGTTGTCGCACGCAATACTCTTCGGTTGCATGAGCCGGCAAGTTACGCAAAAGAGGCTCGCATGGCTCGGGGTGATATCAATTAGGGCAATAAAGCTCTTATGATTGTTTCAAAAAAATATTTTTTCATGTAGACTAGTAGTAGAGTGAGAGATTTTTATCTTCTATTAAATAGTTCTGTTGCTATTGCACTTGTGGTGCTGGGTGTAGTGGTTTTTTTGACGAGCAAAAGAGATGGGATTAATCGTCTATTCTTACTATTCACTGTATCTGTGGCAGTATGGGTTGTTGCGGCTTGTGTCAGTAATGACGTGCGCCTTGGTGACTCGGTATCGCTTTATGGAAACTACCTAGTTTTCTTATTTAGTTACTTTGCCTCTTTTTTTCTAATTTGGTTTATAGTAAGATTGTTGTCTACGGCTCGGGCTATAAAGGTATTAGGTGTAATGTCGCCCCTCATTATTCTAGTAGGCCTCCTGTCTGCTACCCCACTGGTTGTGGCGGGGGTAGTACCTCAGGGAAATGTGTATGCTATTGAGTTTGGAGTCCTTACGCCTCTTTACGGTGTGTTTATAATAGGACAGTTGATTGCTTCCGTGGCTATTTTGGTACTGGGGCTTAAGAGTGCAAAGGATCGAATTCGTCGACAGATCGTAGTTA
>CAZKHR010000048.1:3827-5787 GCA_964552745.1 uncultured Candidatus Saccharibacteria bacterium
TTATACTAAGCTCATTGTTAGTAGCCTTGCCAATTCTCGTAGTTACGCAATTCATTGCTCCAGCTATAACCGGTCTTTTTGAAATTACCGATTTAGGTATTCTTATTATGGTGCTTCCTGTTACTGCTTTGTATATAAGTGTATTTCGTCACGGACTCTTCGATATTCGTCTAGCTACAGTTCGAGCAGTTGGTTACACCTTAACTATCTCTGCCATGGCTGGTATATATGTTCTTCTTGCTTACGCAATGTCGATGGTGTTTTTTGGTGGAGCAGTGGCGGATGGGGTAGGATTGAGTCCGGCGAATATTGCGATCGCCTTAATTTTGGCGTTGATTTTCCAGCCGATTAAGCAATTTTTTGATCACTGGACCAATAAGATTTTTTTTCGGGGAACGTATAGTCGGGAATCATTTATTCGTGATTTTGGTAAGATTATTTCATATGACACTAACTTAGCTTTGCTTTTGAAGCAATCTAGTACTTTTATTAAAGAAAAGTTAAATGCCGAGAGTGTGTCATTTTACGTTAATGGGCGCACGGTGTTTGCGGCAAATAGTCATCCGAAAAAGCGAGTTTTGCCAACAGATATTGACATGATAGGCGCATATTACCGTAAGCATCATGAATTTCCAGCAGTGTTGGTGGGCGATATGGTCGAATCGGATCAGATTCGCGGGATACTTAAGGCTTATCAAGTTCATATAGTGCTACCATTAATGCTACAAGGTCAGGTACTTGGATTCTTGTTTATTGGTGAACATAAGAGCCGTGGATATACAATGCGAGACGTGCGAGTGATTGAGTCGATTGCCAATGAGCTGACGATTGCTGTGCAAAATTCACTGTCAGTCGAAGAGATTCGTGAGCTAAACGAGAGCCTCCAGCAACGTGTCGATGTTGCAACTAAGGAGCTACGCGAAAGTAATCGACAGCTTCAGCGTCTAGATGAGGCTAAGTCAGAGTTTGTTTCCATGGCATCGCACCAGCTCAGGACACCGCTGACGAGCATTAAGGGGTATCTAGACATGGTGTTGCAGGGCGATTTGGGTAAGGTTAGTGCGACGCAGAGAGCGGTTCTGTCGGAGGCGTTTCTTTCGAGTGAGCGAATGGTGACGCTAATTAACGATTTCTTGAACATATCACGCTTGCAGACTGGCAAATTTGTGATTGATCGTACTGAAGGAGACCTGAAAGAGTTAGTCGTGAGTCAGATTAGCATGCTACAGGTGATAGCAAAGCAGCATAATTTGACTATTAAGGAGACGATCGATAAGACTGTCCCGTCAATGAATATTGACGTTGATAAGCTTCGTCAGGTAATCGTCAATTTTATTGATAACGCGATTTATTATTCAAAACCTGGTACGATTGTTCGAGTAAAATTGGTGCGTGAGAAAGGCCATATTGTGTTTACGGTCAAAGACACAGGGATCGGTGTACCTGAGTCTGAAAAAGCAAAGTTGTTTACGCGTTTTTTCCGTGCGCAAAATGCTCGTCGTCGTCGCCCAGACGGTACTGGAGTTGGGTTATTTTTGGCTAAAAAGGTTGTCGTTCTTCATGGTGGACAGATTATTTTTGAATCCGAAGAGGACAAGGGCAGCTTATTTGGGTTCAGAGTGCCTATCTCATAGATTAAAATAAACTGACAATGCCAGATATAACTAGAATGATTATGAAAACAATAAGTAGTGCTATACCGATGTATTTTACCATTCGTCGGTTTTCGTGCAGCCATTGACTGAGAGCGTTGCGGTTTACCGCCTGAACGCGGGTAATAGTTGGTCGTGCCTGAGCTGCGTCCACGCCAGAGTATTTTTTATTACGTTTTTTCTTTGATTTCGCCATGACTATAGTATAACATAAATCTTTACTTACGCTTGGGCTTTTGCTATAGTTGTAAACACGGTCTCATCGTCTAACGGTTAGGACACCAGGTTTTCATCCTGGCAATCCGGGT
>CAZKHR010000049.1:0-5726 GCA_964552745.1 uncultured Candidatus Saccharibacteria bacterium
CGCCAACCAACAAAACCCATCCGATGAGCGAACGAGCTCGAGTAGCTATTTTTAATATATTAGGTAACAATGTAATTTCAGGCGCTTATGTCCTCGATGCGTTCGCCGGTAGCGGCGCACTAGGGCTCGAAGCGTTAAGCAGAGGCGCCAGTCATGTCACTTTTGTCGAAAAAAATAAAATAGCCGCCAATATTATTCGTGAAAATTGCCAAAATCTAGGTATACCAGATTCATCCTATAGTGTAATTAATACAACAATAAATAATTGGCTCAGCACCACTACCCCAGATGAATTTGACCTTATTTTTGCCGATCCACCCTATCATGATGAGCAGTTATCCACAGTTTCAAAAATCACAGGACTACTCAAAGCTCATGGCTATATGATATTATCATATACAGGTAGAAGTGACGTGGAAATCAACTCTGGAATTGTTGTGGTGGACAATCGTAGTTACGCTAACGCGCACGTCACATTCTACCACCGCGCCGAGTAATTCTCGGTTTTTATTGTTTTCCCGCTAGACGAATTAACTCTGCTTCGTGATCTACGCGCTTTGGCCTAGATGAACGCTGTTGATAATTAGGCTTTGCCGAAGCTTTGGCTCGCAAATTTGATTTTTGAGTTGTCTTTGGCGATTTAGCGCTAGTTCGTACTGCTTTTTCAGCTGGACGACGACTGCCTAACTCACGCTTTGACTGCCTCTCTGCAGGCAAGTCCTTTTTGACCAAGCGAGCAAACATCATTTTGCCAGCATCGGTTTGTAAGCTACGGATAATCTCCACTTCTTCGGTTTTACCAATATGCTTTTTAGCCTGCTCGACAACCACCATTGTGCCATCAGTGAGATAGCCGACAGCCTGATCTGAACTCTGACCTTTTTGTACCAGATCAATCGTCACTGTGTCGCCCGGTAGATGAATCATGCGAATTGATTTTGCCAATTCATTAATATTCAACACTTTCACGCCCTCAACTTGTGCAACCTTATTAAGATTATAATCGAGTGTCAAAATAGCACTATCGGTCTCTTTAGCTAGCGTAATAAGCGCCTCGTCAACTCCACGCGTTGCTACTCCGTCCTGAAGCAAAGTAAACGAAGGGCCTAGTATGTCTTTTAACTTCTTAACTACGTCCATACCGAGGCGTGCGCGCTCTCTTTTAGCATGGTCTGATCCGTCTGCTAAAAGTTGCAGTTCTGCCAGCACACTCTTTGGCACGATAACTTGACCCAGCAAAAAACCAGTTTCTGCTAGCTCGACCACTCGGCCATCCATGATTACTGAGGTATCTACTAGCATTGATATCTGTTTAATGTCGTGGTACTTCCTGGTTCGAGTCAGTAAATAAACCTCCACGATGATTAAGATTAATAATCCGATAATAATATATTCCATTTTTCAATTTTCCTTTTCTTATTCTTTACTTTAAATACTCATTAAGAGCTTGTCTTAGATCGCTCACGCCGTGTATAAACGGATCCTTACTATGTGTTTTTGGTGCGATAGCGTATGTGAAACCAAGTTTTCTTGCTTCTTTCACCCTAGTGTGCCAACCTGTAGCCGAGCGCACCTCTCCACCCAGACCTACCTCGCCAAAAACCACTGCCTCGTCGCTCAACTTTCTGCCAGCACTAGCACTGGCTATCGCCATAGCAACCGCTAGGTCAGCTGCTGGGTCGCTTAGTTTTAGACCACCGACCACATTAACAAAAATATCTTTATCGGACAATTTCAGCTTAGTGCGCTTTTCCAGAACCGCCACCAACAAATTAAGTCGATTGAGGTCGAATCCGCTCGCCGTACGCTTGGGGTAACCAAAGCTTGTCGTATTAACCAGGGCTTGAATTTCCACCAGGAGCGGACGCACACCTTCAAGCGTCGCCATGACAATTGACCCATCGAGATTTTGTCGTTCTGCAAGCAAGCTGGCTGATGGGTTAGTAACGATCTTTAGTCCTTTCTCAGACATCTCAAAAATCGCCGCCTCCGATGTCGATCCATAACGGTTTTTCTGCGCCCTAACCACCCGAAATCCACCATACCTATCACCCTCAAAGCTTAAAACAACATCGACTAAGTGCTCAAGGACCTTCGGCCCAGCAATCGACCCCTCCTTAGTGACGTGGCCAACCAAGATAACTGCGGTATTTGTTGCCTTGGCTGCTCGGATAATCACATTGCTAGCGTTAGTAATCTGACTAACTGATCCAGGCGCGGAACTGATTTCGGCAAGCGAGAGAGTCTGCACCGAATCAACCACCACCAAACTATATTTTCCAGTGCGAATTGAAGCAGCGATATCCTCAGCGCTATTACTGGAAGCTAACTGCAGCTTATCACTAGATTTAGCACCTAAGCGCTCAGCACGAAGCTTAATCTGTTGAATTGATTCTTCGCCACTGACATACAGAACATCAGAGTTAGCGCCAATTGAGGCGGTAATCTGCGTCAGTAAGGTACTTTTGCCGATACCCGGCTGGCCTGCTAACAGCACCACACCACCGGCCAAAAATCCGCCACCCAACACCGCATCAAGGTCGGTAATACCTGCTTTCAACCGAGATACTGACTGATCCTCTGCTATGGCAACATTTAACTTTTGTGCTACCAACTCCTTGCCCGACTGACTACTTCGAGCAACCGCCGACGCCCCGCTAGTCTCAACGATTTGCTCAACAAATGAATTCCATGAGCCACAACTATCACAACGACCAGCCCACTTTGAAATTGTCGCACCGCACTGCTGACAAACAAATTGACTACGCTGCTTAACCATTATTGACCAACCTCCTGCATGCTGTCAATGCTGCGAGTTAATTGATTCATTTTACCCCCTAATTCATTGAAGCGTTGAACTTTTTGATTATACGAATCAACTAAGCGAATAAATTCACGCTGGCGCGCATTAATAGTCGACTGACTAGCAATAATTACCGAGCGCTCTCTCTCAAATGCTTCGTTCGAAGTAAAATAACCGCTAGCAGCGCGCGAATTAAATGTCGCCACTCGCTGATTCATCGCTTCAATATCCGACTTGAGTCGCAACTCCTGCTGTTCGATGCTTTGTCGATCCCTCTCAAGACTTTCTGACAACGTTTTTAACTCTGCATCAAGCTCATTAAGTGCCACACTATAATCTACATATAGCGCTACTACTTTTTGCCTATCGTAAAAGTACTTTTTGTAGTGCGACTCGAGCTGCGGACCAATATCGCTCACCTCCGTCGGCAAAATAGCATAAAGTTCACTCACCACCGTTTCCTCGCCAGACTCAGCATAATAAGCCATACGTGTTTCAAGCTCGGGGGTCTTAACTCTCTCATAGGTTGATCTAAGAGATGGCCCTAACTCTTTACGCTCCGCCTGAGACATTCTAGCCCATACTGCATGTAGCATTTCATGCGCCGCAGTCACTTCTTTGATACCGTCAAGGTCCTGATTGGTTATGTCGTATATATGAATAGTATCGGCTCCACTGATATAGCAGCCAAGAACTGGATTTACTGACTCATTCTTGCGACAATCTTCGTTAAATTGCTCAGCCGACTCTAATCTCGGGTGAGTTACGTAAAAATAAAACCGCCCCTCGTCAGACATACCGCTCCTATCGGCCATGGCAGCAATCGCTGGGGCTGGCTCGTACTCCCAGTACTTGACCTGATCAACGATACGCTGGCGAAATACCAATACGCCGACCGCTGATGCCAGAATAACAACCAAGACTACTAATTTACCAATTTTACGCATGCGCGACATCAACCACTACCTGGCCCTTTACCGATCGAACTTCAAGGGTATCACCAGGGTGAGTCTGTTTCTCGATTAAGGTATCGGCAACCGCCCCAGTCAATTGGCGCTCAATCACTCGCCTTAACGGCCTAACACCGTGGCGCTCACTGTAACCCTCTTCGATAAGTAGCTTTTTCGCCCCAGGGGACACCTTAAGTGCCAATCCATGTGAGGCAGTCGCAGCCCTCACTTCAGTCAACAGGCTGTCAAATATCTTACCGACCACTGAACGAGTTAGTGCTCGGAACGTCAATATGCCATCAAAACGATTAATTAGCTCTGGGCGCATAATTTTCTCCAGCTCCTTCTGCGCATCATGAGCATTTTTCTTGTGCAAATCGTCTAAAGTACTGCTACGGCCGCCACCGGCCTGATGAAAGCCGAGCTCAGCCTCACGCACCATTCGCTCCGCGCCGATATTGCTGGTCAAGATAATAATCGTATGACGAAAACTAACCGCTCGCCCTTTAGCATCAGTCAACTTGCCATCCTCTAGCAACTGTAGGAGTAGGTTTAGTACATCAGGATGAGCTTTCTCGATCTCATCAAACAGCACTACACTGTAAGGCTTACGTCGGACCGCATCGGTTAATTTTCCGCCGTCATCGTAACCAACATACCCAGCTGGAGCACCAACTAGTCTCGCCGCCGTGTGCTTTTCGGACAGCTCACTCATATCGATCTTAATAAGCGATTTTTCACCGCCAAACACTTCGCGCGCCAAAACCTTAGCTAATTCTGTTTTACCAACACCAGTCGGGCCAAGGAATAGAAATGAACCAAGTGGACGACTCGATGGAGCTAAGCCACTTCTTGCGCGCTTAATGACCTGAGACACCTCTTTAATCACATCCTCTTGACCAATCACGTTCTTGTTTAGCCTGGATTCCAGTTTCGTCAATGAAGCTAGCGTGTCACGCTCAATATTTACCAATGGAACATCAGTGATAGCAGCCACGGCTCGACGCAAATAGCGCTCCGAAAGTGGCAAGATCTCTAGCGCCTGGTCGTCAAGCGTCATTAATTGTTGCTCAAGCTTGACCATCTGAGTCTTTAATAGCGCCGCTTGTTCATAATCTTGATTTTCAACTGCCAAATCAATCCGTCCAGCAATCCTGTTGATCTGCTTCTGATAACGTTGCTTACGTGACGGCCTAGTTGCTCGCTCAGACCGCAACAACGCCGCTGCTTCGTCTATGACATCGATTGCCTTATCCGGCAAGAAACGATCAGTTATGTAACGCTCAGAAAGTTCGACCGATAAACGCAACATCTCATCGCTCAAATCCACATGGTGATATGCTTCAAGCTTATTAGCTAAACCCTTGACCATCGCCACCGCCTCATCTATAGCTGGCTCTTCAATTATCACGGTTTGAAATCGACGAGCTAGAGCTGCGTCTTTTTCGATATGCTTTCTATACTCATCGAAGGTCGTTGCGCCAATCATCTTAATCTCGCCGCGGGCAAGTGCCGGTTTTAATACATTAGCTGCGTCCATCGCACCCTCCGCCCCGCCAGCGCCAACCAGCAAATGAATTTCATCGACAAAAACGACGATTTCTGGATGATTCTTAAGTGCTTCTAGGACTTTTTGTATGCGCTCCTCAAATTGACCGCGATACTTGGTACCCGAAACCATTGATACTAGATCAAGCCTAATAAGTCGTTTGCCCTGAAGAAAGTCGGGCACACCTCCGCTCACAATTCGCTGCGCCAATCCCTCAGCTATAGCCGTCTTACCAACGCCCGGCTCACCAATTAAAATCGGATTATTCTTGCTTCGTCGACCCAAAATTGTCACCATTCGCTGGATTTCCTTGTCGCGACCAATCACCGGATCAAGCGCACCGCTACGAGCACGATCAGTCAAATCAATACCATACTTCGTAAGTATCTTTAGCTCCTTGGTGTGTTCCCTCTGCTCAACACTT
>CAZKHR010000050.1:0-5656 GCA_964552745.1 uncultured Candidatus Saccharibacteria bacterium
GATTCGAACTCCCGCTGCAGGTCTCCCCACACTAACGATTTAGCAAACCGCCCCCTTCAGCCACTTGGGTACTCCTCCATGTTTTTCGGGTTAATTTTATCAAGTAACCCCTGTGTACAACTTATCATTTTGTGACCAAATTTACCACAAAACTACTAAAGTAGTGTATCATAAAAGTACTGACGTTGGTAGATACAAACGTCCAGGGTATTGACATTAACATAAATGTGGTTTATAATAGACATAGCCGATCGAGAAATCGAGCTTGCTCGTAGTGCTCTTGGCGAATATGTAATTATATGGAGAATTATGAAACAATTTTTTTATTTTATAGTCGGTAGTGTTGTAGCCATCGCACTAGGCGTCTCAATGCTCGGTACCCCGGCACTGGCATCAATCGGCCAGGGTGGGATACAAGGAGGCATAAGTGCCGCTCGAGGCGAAGGAGTTCCAACCAATTTAACTAATGGCGAAGACTCACTGATCAGCAAGATAATTAATATCCTGCTCTATGCTATTGGCGTTGTCAGTGTCGTAATGTTGATTATTGGCGGTTTTCGCTATGTCATATCGGGAGGGCAAAAAGAATCAGTCACGGCAGCAAAAAACACCATCCTTTATGCAATAATTGGGCTATTAATTGCGCTATTTGCCTACCCAATCATTAAATTCGTGATTGATGCCGTCACCGGCAGTAGTACTGGCACTAACATTTAGCCTTGCTCGAAATAGCTAGATATGATATTATTTACAGGTTCAGTGCGTTGGCTCTGAAAGCACCTTATATCTTTATTACGGCCCATAATAGCTTTGCTATTAGGTGGCTGTATGCACCCGTAGCTCAGCTGGATAGAGCGTCGGCTTGCGGAGCCGAAGGTCATAGGTTCAAATCCTGTCGGGTGTACCAACAAAAGAGACTCACATTAGTGGGTCCTTTTTGTATTGACTAGGTTATTCACTCAGACATTTGTGTTATACTGCGTGAAACACGTCTCATCTTCGGAATAACCCAAGCAAGCTTGGTTATTCACTCAGACATTTGTGTTATACTATAAGCAATATGGCTGTGTATAAAGTACCACAGGACGTCGAGGCTGAGGATAAGCTCCTTGGTCCATTTAGCTTTAAGCAGTTTATTTTCTTAGGTGTAATGGTAGCATTTATTGGCGTGGCTTACGTATTATCGAAAATTGCCCTACCACTAGCCGCCATACCACTACCGATAGTTATATTTTTTGCCGCCCTGGCTCTGCCATTGCGTAAAGATCAACCAATGGAAGTTTATCTTGCAGCGATAATTTCGTTTATTATGAAACCAAAAGTCCGGCTCTGGCAACCTGACGGGCTTGATAGACTAATCGAGGTGACAGCACCGCCAGTTGACGACACTAATTACAGTAAGGGTTATAGTCAAGAAGAAGTCCAAAGACGACTGTCGTATCTGGCAAACTTAGTCGACTCCCAGGGCTGGTCAGTACGTGGCGTGGCCGAACCAGTCACCTCGATGCATGATGATTTATACAACGAAGCTCAGACGATTCCAGATTATTTTGATAAAGACGAAACGGTATCACAACAAATTGACAATTTATTAACCCATGCAAATAACGAGCGTCGGCAAAGAATTATCGAAAATATCACAACACCCATGGCCGTATCGACACCTACATCAGCAGTCGCCCCTATTGCGCCGCCACCAATAACACCGATAATTCAACAACCCGCTACAACAGCCTATTCTAGTTATCCACAAAATAACGGCTCTCAAACTCCAGCAGCCTCTTCATCTTACACACCGATGCTAGTTGTTCAGCCGACTACACCAGATGAAGATATTCGGCTAACTATCAACCCATATCCAGTCATGTCTCAGTCTATCGTTCAGCCAATAAACCCAGATCACCAAGCTATACAAACGATCGATACGGTAGATCAACAACAGCCTATTGAGGCAACTATAGTACCAGAACCAGCTATTTTATCGCCCGAACCTATCGAAGAACCTATTTCGCCTGCTATAATAGATTTAGCGAGTAATCATAGTGATCTTTCTATTGAAACGCTTGGACGAGAAGCTAAGCGCATCAAAGAGAGGGAGCTAAAGGAGAATGAAGAAGTAATTATTTCGCTTCGTTAGGTGGGATTATGCAACCAGAATTTGAACAACCAGCACAACTACAACCAGCACAACCTGTGCCAACACAGGTAGCGACGCCTCAGGCGCCAGCGCCAGCCTTAGCACCAGCACCCGAACAAACGCCAGCACAAAAAGCTTCTGATTCAAAAAAGGACAATCCAGCAAGTACTCAAAACTCACTCCTATTTTCCGAAATGCGGGAAAATATGATGATTATGCATGATGGTAGTTTTCGAGCGGTTATTGAGTGCGAATCAATTAACTTTGATTTAATGAGTTCGCGAGAGCGAGAAGGGGTGGAGTATAGTTATCAGAATTTTCTAAATTCTTTGTACTTCCCGGTGCAAATTCTTATTCGCTCACGACGAGTCGATATCGGCCCATATATTGATCGCTTAGTCACAATTCGCCGGTCACAGGACAATATGATGATTTCTCGACTAATGGATGACTATATTGAATTTATTGATATCTTGTCACAGGAAGCAAATATTATGGATAAAAGTTTCTATATTGTTGTGCCGTATTTTCCAGCTGGTGATATAACAGAGATCAAGAAACAAGCCAAGGGTTTATTCGATAGTTTTTTTGGTGGAGCTAAAGAGCCCAGTGTTACAAAAATCAGTCAACCAGACTATGAAAAAGCGAAAGATGAGATAAGAAATCGTGTTGATTCGGTTATGAGTGGTCTATTTCAGATAGGCATAAAAAGTCAACAATTAACTACCCAGCAGCTGAGTGTTTTGTTTTACAACTCATACAATCCAGATGTTTCGGCACGCCAACCCATGACCGACGTAAACATGTCAGATCTAGCGACAACCTATGTCCGTAAAGGTGATGGCGATTTAATTACCGGGAAGGGATTATGATGGCGAAAAAGAAGCAACCCGATGCAATAGATATCGCTGCTCAACAACGAGAGAGGGAACAGGCTGAAGTTGAACAGGCGTTTCTAACCGGCGTAAGGACGCAAAGAGATTTTATTGCTCCAAGTAGTATCGAGTTGCAATCTAGTTATTTTCGGCTCGGCGCAAAATATGGGCGAACGCTGTATGTTTATGGCTATCCAAGGCAGATTTATACTGGCTGGCTCAGCTCAATCATTAACATCGATGAAGTGCTCGATATTAGTATGTTTATTTACCCAGTCGATACCCAAATTATCTTAAACAATCTGCGGAAAAAGGTTACTCAGCTCGAAGCATCAATGAATATTAATACTGAGAAGGGCAAGGTTCGCGACCCAGGTATTGAAGCCGCCCTGAGTGATGCCGAGGAATTACGTGATCAATTACAGATTGGTTCTGAAAAATTTTTCCGCTTCGGTTTATATGTGACGATTTATGCCGATAGTCTCGATGAGCTTGATTTTGTTCAACACAAAATTGAGACAATTTTTGGTCAGCAACTTGTGTTTAGTAAGGTCGCTTCTAGTCAACAGGAGCAAGGCCTCAATAGCACCATTCCCCAACTATCCGACCAGCTACAGATCCGCCGCAACATGAACACCGGCGCTATTTCAACCAGCTTTCCATTTACTTCGGCTGACCTAACTGACGGCAAGGGTGTGTTATATGGCATCAACATGCACAATAATGGCCTGGTGATTTTCGATCGGTTCTCGCTAGAAAATGCCAATATGGTGGTATTCGCCAAATCTGGAGCTGGTAAATCATTTACTGTCAAGCTTGAAACTATTCGTAGTATGATGGTCGGCACAGATGTCGTAATCATAGACCCCGAGAACGAATATCAAAAATTATCAGATGCCGTAGCCGGAAGCTATATTCGCCTCAGTCTAAATAGCGACACGCGCATCAATCCATTTGACTTACCGCGAGTAATTGATTCAGATGATGCCGATGATGCCCTTAGGGCTAATTTAGTCACTCTTCACGGTCTACTCAGGCAGATGTTGGGTGGCTCACAGATGACCGCCGATGGACAGATAATGTCAGGATTAACAGCGGCAGAAGAAGCTGATATCGATCAAGCACTAATCGATACATACGCTCGTGTTGGCATCACTTCTGACCCGTTAACCCACAACTCAACTCCACCAACCATTGCTGAATTATACGACACCCTACTTCATATGGGTGGTACTGGGCCAAGCTTGGCTCAGCGATTGCGTAAGTTCACCTCGGGAACATTTGCTGGTATTTTCTCACAACAGAGCAATGTTGATATTAACAATAACATGGTAGTGTTTAATATTCGCGATCTTGAGGATGAGCTTCGACCAGTTGCTATGTATATTGTTCTAAATCACATCTGGAATATCACTAGGACTGACCAGAAACGCCGCATGTTGATAGTTGATGAGGCCTGGCAGCTCATGAAACACGATGATTCAGCAAACTTTCTCTTTTCACTCTCCAAACGTGCTCGTAAATACCAGTTAGGATTAACGACGATCTCCCAGGATGTTGAAGACTTT
Source organism: uncultured Candidatus Saccharibacteria bacterium (assembly GCA_964552745.1). GTDB lineage: Bacteria > Patescibacteriota > Saccharimonadia > Saccharimonadales > Saccharimonadaceae > Nanosynbacter. Next base: position 4,581 of record CAZKHR010000050.1, read on the forward strand.
ATGGGTAGTAAAATGGGTCGAGCTATCGTCGCTAACTCTTCGATGCAACTACTGCTTAAGCAGTCACCAAGTGCGGTCGATGTGCTGTCAAATGTATTTAAATTAACCGAGGAAGAACAAAAACGCCTGGCTAACTTTCCAGTCGGTCAGGGCTTATTCTTTGCTGGTCAAAACCACGTCCACATCCAAATTCAAGCCAGCGAAACCGAATACGGCCTCGTCAACACCTCACCACCTCAAACACCAAGCGCCCAGGGTGGTTATATGTAAATTAATGTTTTATAATAATATAGATTATGCCTTTACTTAGCTACAAGAATGATCAAGAAGCCGATGAACGGTTAAATCCAGCTACTAGAGATCAGAATGGATTTAATGAAGAAGCTTCAGACATACTAGGCGGGTTAAACTTTGATAATTTATCCAACGAACTAAACTCTCTCGAGAACAACGACGGCGGCGCTCCAGATGTTGAGAACCCTAGTCGTTCAGAAAAAGCCCAAGACTTTATCAGAGATAATGAAGCCCAGTCTCCAGATGGGGGCTTTAGTTTTAATCCTGGGTCTGCCACTAAAACCGCGGGTGGGGCTAAAAAGGTAGCCATGTCTTTCTTAAAGAAACGCGGCTCAACTATGCTTATAGCTGGAGTAGCCGGAACATCAATTGTGGGTATCTTAGCCTTCTTTGGCGGGGCAACTATGGTCGTTAATTTATTTGAAAATGCAACTTGGGGAAATGATGCCGCTTCGTCAATTATGGATCATCAGGCTAGGCGACAAATTAAGGGAATATTAAAAGCTGGGCCGGGTGATATTTGTGGCGATAAAATAACCATTAAATGTAAATCAAAAACTCCATCCTATAAATTTCTTGATAAAATGTCAAAAAATGGAATTGTTGCGCTTGGAGCTGATGGCAAAGCCATAGATGTTAAACAAAAAGGATTGGTGAAGAGCGCAGTGGCTCATTATTCAGTGGATTTGGGAGACGGGAATACTATTAAAAAAACACCAGCTCAGTTAGCTGATTTTCTAGATGACCCAAAAAATGTAAAGACTGCCGCCAAAGTTTGGGGT
>CAZKHR010000051.1:0-3852 GCA_964552745.1 uncultured Candidatus Saccharibacteria bacterium
CATGACGCACTCACAAGATATAGAAACGGAACGATTGAAGCCACGCAGGTGATAGAGGAGCTAATAGCTATCGGTCAAGGGGTTCGCCAAGCTGTTGAAGACGGCCAGATGGACGATATGAGTGAAGACGAAATAATGTTTTATGATGCCTTGGTAGAAAATGGTAGCGCCAAGGAGGTAATGGGTGACGATCAATTGCGAGCTATCGCTAAGGTATTGGTTGAGCAAGTTCGTAACGACGCTACCATCGACTGGGCACAAAGACGGACAGTTCAGGCCAAATTACGTGTAAACGTCAAGAAAACACTCGCGAAATATGGCTATCCACCAGACCAACAAGCTATTGCTACTGATATGGTGTTAGAACAGGCAAAACGCTATGGTAACGAATGGAGTGAGAAGCGAGTTGCCTACGAGGCTGGTGGTGGGGCGAGTTTGATCAACTAAGCCCCTAAGGTATCATGACAATTACACCAACGAGCTTAAAAAGGCTACTTGCATGATACGCAAAATAACCCCATAATCACTTCATGACACCCAGTAACCCTACAAACTCAATATCGCTCAAACTACTACGCAAATTCGAGACGAAAAAGTCATGGCTGCATCATGATAGTTGGATTCATGGTGTTGATCATATGGCTCGGGTGTTTATATTGCAGGAGTTACTTTGTAGTCAGCTAGAAAATGAGGGAGTTACGGTCAATCGTCAGGCGGTTCGCTGGGCGGCTACGACTCATGATATTGGTCGCGTGGATGATGGTGTAGATCCAAATCACGGTAAGCGTTCGGCGCAGTGGATGATGGAAAATCTATCAGAACAGATGACTTCGGAGACGATAGATATAGCGACATATATAGTCCATTGGCACGTCCCGCCCGATGACGAAGCGCCCGTCATGACTACGGAATTAAAGGTACTAAAAGACGCCGATGGCCTGGACAGGGTTAGGCTCGGTGACTTAGACGTATCGTTTCTCAGGACAGATGCCGCCAAGGGCCTTGTTGGGGTGGCTGAGGATTTGTATAAAGAATCGCTAAAAACCCACGACGAAGATAGTAGGTCGTTTAAGGCGGTGGTAGATGCCGCTCGGAGATTGGGACTGGTTTATGATGATGAGGACTGAGTGTGTGTTATGTAGTTCTTACAAAGAAGACGAGATATAGTATATAATCATACTCATGGACCAAGACGAACTAAAACCAGAAGTAGATACAACTCAAGATCGCCAGCCCAAAAAGCGCATGAACCAGAGATTATTTCTCGTGTTTGTGTTGTTGTCGGGTGTGCCGGTAATTTCTATTATTCTATCAAGAACTATAAATTTTGTTTCATCGCTTGTTCAGGGAGACTCCTACGATAGAGACGCCACCCTAGGGGATTATGGCTGGGCGGCTATAATCGGCCTAGTGCTGTCTGTGATATCCGCTGCTGGAGTGCTGTCGGGGGTCATATATCTTATTGGACGAGAGAAGAGGTGGTGGCATGTAGCGCTATTGCTGGCGACTCCAGCTATATTGATCGTGATGTTTGTAGTGATGGTTGTTCAGGGGCAAATAGCAGAGCAAGCTGATTTAGAGAAGTACAATGAGATGAATAGGGTGCAAATAAACTATGACGATACGTGCGTCAGACTACGCGACATCCGCGACACTACTGTTGAACAGGGCCGGTTCTGGAGAAGAGAGGGCTTAATCGGGTGAATAGCTCCCATTAAGAGACAGGACTTTATAATTTAGGCTAAGATATGCAAATCACCGCCACTCTCAAACCAAACTCCAAGCATCGCGAAGAGGTTGTTGCGCAAACCGACGGTGTATTTGTGATTTACGTCAAACCTCCGGCTATTGAAGGTCGGGCGAACGATGCGGCTATTAAATTACTGGCCAAGTATCTAGGTGTTAGTAAATCTAGCGTACGATTGGTCCGCGGACATACGTCAAAACTAAAGGTTTTTGAGATTGACGACATAGCAATTCGTCAGGCAAGCGAAAAGCGACAGTTGAGTGAAGACCTTGTGACGATTATCTTGCCGACCATCAATAACCCTTAGACGTGCTATAGTGAAAGTAGTATGAAACAGATTACTTCGACCCATAACGAGACTTTTAAACACCTGAAGCAACTGGCTAGTAATGCGAAATATCGTAAGAAAACTAATCAGACTTTGCTTGAGGGCGTGCACCTGTGTCAGGGTTATCTGGAGCAGGCTGGTCAGCCGGTTCTCTATATCTATACCGACAAAGCCATTCAAGACCCAGAGGTCAAGAAGATTTTACAGGTTTGCGATAATCAGTCCGTGCCCGGTGTGCTACTTGGTGAGGCTAATTTTAGGGCAATCAGTAGCCTCGAGAATAGCACCGGATTGCTCTTTATTGTAAATATCACAACACAAGATATACCAGAAACTTTCAACGGCGATACGTTGCTATTAGAAAACATTCAAGATCCAGGCAATATGGGGACGATATTGAGAATTGCCGCTGCAGCTAGTGTGGTAAGTGTCTATATCTCGCCAGGCAGTGCCAGTATCTGGTCGCCAAAGGTTCTGCGTGCGGGCATGGGTGCGCATTTTGCGATTAATATTTACGAAAATTGTGATTTATCTAGGTTAATTCAAAGCTCGAATTTGCCAGTCTTGGCAACCAGCCTAGATGCTACCAAAACTATTTATCAACAAGACTTGTCCGGCCCCGTCGCTTGGCTGTTTGGTAACGAAGGTAGTGGTGTATCGAAAGAATTATTGGCGTTAGAGGTACAAAAAGTAATTATTCCGCAAAATCCTCAAGTTGAATCGCTCAATGTCGCCGCAGCTACTGCAGTTTGTCTATTTGAGCAGGTCCGTCAGCAGAGTACTAATTGACACCCAGTAAGATACCAACAACTAACCCGACAGCGGTGGCTATACCACCGATGATAAATATCTCAAGGGCGCTGCGCCAAGGTGAGGCTTTAACAATCTTGCCTTTTACATAGCCCAGCACCAATAGGCCAGTTAGCGAGGCGATGATGGCGGCGATACTAGACCATTCAACTGGCAAGAAGATTATCGGCAACAGGGGTACGAGACCACCAATTATATAGCTCAAATACATAACAACACCACTGATAGTCGCTTCTCTCCTGTTGGTCTTGTCTTGGTATTCTTGGGCTGACTTGAGACTTAAGTATTGACCTGAGCCCATAGATAGGGCTTCAACCAGGATAGTGACTGCGCCAGCTAATATGATTAGTGATTTATCACCAGTGCCAGCGCTAATACCAACCATCACGCCAGTAGTAGAGACTAGGGCGTCGTTTAGGCCAAACATGGCACTTTGGAGGTATTCCTTATTGAGTCGCACAGATTAATTATGCCAGTTTTTTATGGCAAATGCAAACAGTCCCGTAATTTACAGTATAGCACATATTATCTAGTTTTGTCAAGTTAACGGTCCGACTCCTAGGACGAAAGATGATTGCCTAGCCATGCTTCGGAGCCATCAATAGTCGTACCGGCTAGGATATCGCCGTTAATGATTTTTTCGGCAATTGGCATCTCAAAATAGTTAGCTATCAGGCGCTTGACTGGACGAGCACCAAAGAGTGGATTGTAATCATTTGCGAGTAGTTTTTCGATTAACTCTTCGGGAATGTTGAACTTTATGTGTTGCGGAGCAAGGCGTTGTTCGAGTCTGCTTATCTCGCGATTGGCTAGATTTACGAGCTGGGGTAGTGCTAGTGGCTGGTAGACCAAAACAGCATCGAAACGGTTGATGAATTCTGGTCGGAAATCCTTGAGAAGAATGGGCATTAGGGTTTTTGAGATGAACTTTGGACTGGAAACATCGATGCCTTGTTCTGCGGCCGAG
>CAZKHR010000051.1:3862-5589 GCA_964552745.1 uncultured Candidatus Saccharibacteria bacterium
TTGGCTGCCAGTATTTGAGGTGGCAAGCACCATGGTGTGAGTAAAATCGACAGTTACGCCACTTGAGTCGGTCAGGCGACCATCATCAAGTAGCTGGAGGAAAACATCAAATAATTTCGGGTGAGCTTTTTCAATCTCATCTAAGAGGACGAGCGAGGAAGGCTGACGCTGAACGGCGCCGGTGAGTTGTCCGCCTTCTTCGTAGCCAACATACCCCGGGGGTGAGCCAGTTAGTCTAATAGCACTGTGAGCTTCACTATATTCACTCATATCAAGGCGCACTAAGGCCTTGGGGTTGTCGTAAACGATAGAAGTTAGGGCTTTGGCTGTTTCGGTTTTGCCAACCCCCGATGGTCCGAGTAGCAGGAACGAACTGCGTGGTCGGTTAGCATCAGCTAGACCAAGTTCGTTTTTGATGATTGAACGAGAGATGATTCTCAGAGAATGTGATTGACCAATAACGTGATGATTGAGCTTCTCCTCGAGCGAGGCAAGGTGTGAACTGTCTTTATTTTTCAGACTGGAAACGGGTATTTTTTCACGCTTGGCAATAAATTGCTTCACATCTTCGGGAGTGACCGACGGTTTATCGTTAAAGAGTGCCTCGACAGACAGATCTTCGATCAGCCGGAGGCCGATATCGGGCAGCGAACGACCGTGGCTGTATCGGTTGGTTAGCTCAACGATAGTACTAATTGTTTTTTCGTCAGTCGCGACACCTTGATCGATAAAAGCCTGACCAAGGATGCTTTGAATCATCTCTTGGCTGAGCTCTTCTATCTCAAGCGGAGTTAGTAGTCGGCCGAACGTATAGTCGCCTCGGAAGGTTTTGTCGTAGGCGGTTTTAGTGGTGGTAACGATAAGTTTGATATTTGGAATATCGGCAATCATCTGCATGAGACTAACAGCTTGCTCGAGGCGGGTCGGGTCATTTACTGCCAGTAGTTGTATATCTTCAATGACGATAATCGCGCCTGGCAGGTCAGCTAGATTGGTTCGGATGGCGTGGTAGCAGGTTTGGACGCTGTCGCCAGATACTAACAGGTTTAGTATTGGGGTGGTGTCCAGTTCATAGATATTATTTGGCAGGCTAGGGATGGCCTTGTCGGCTACTGCTTGGGCTAACATTGAGACTAAGCTACTCTTGCCGATTCCTGGCTCACCGATAACTACTGCGTGGTGGTGGTTGGGCTTGAGTAGTATTTGCACCAATCTTCTGATTTCTGTTTCTCTACCGGTTATTGGGCGAATATCTTTCGCTCTTGAAGCGAGATTGAGGAATTTGATCGAGACTTCTGTCATGCTACGGCTCCTATGGGCTTGAAGGTTTGACGGCTAGGCTTTGTTTTGTTTCCTCGGGGAATCGACGGGATGGTAAACTCTAAATCGCCTCGATTTTTGGCGCTTTGGTCGTTGATCTGAGCCCAAAAAGCGCTAGTAGGAGTTACTCTGCGGTTTTGGGTATCGTTAAGGTTTTCGAAAGTTATAGTAAATTCTGGAGCAGATTGGGCCTTTTCTTTGTTAGGTGGCTGGGTTTCTGCGGTAGTTCGGTTGATGGTCGGTGTTGTAATTTCAACTACAAAATCTTTATAAACCGATGACTTATAAGTTTGTCGGCCAGACCTTTGCTCATATATATTTGATTGTTTGGACACTTCTGGAGTCATTTTGGTGGCTTGATGATTTTTATTGGAGTTGCTTGGGGCCTCGATGTTATTCGTTGAAGT
>CAZKHR010000052.1:0-5576 GCA_964552745.1 uncultured Candidatus Saccharibacteria bacterium
AGAGACGTATAGCGATGTTGCTTTGGAGCGAGTGATTCAGGGTAAGTTTGGTTTACCGCTAGATATTGATAGCGTAATCTTGCGTCAGGTTGATGTTAGTCGAACAGCGAAAGCGACAGTGGTATTGTCAAAGAAGCGTCAGTTGCTGGTGTATATTGAGGCTACCTCTCCCCTATTGCTAACCGATGTTAAGAGAATTATTAGTCGCATGGGTCTCAAAGCTGAATTGTATATGCCACCCAAGGGTCAGCCGCATTATTTTGATGATGTTGGGCGGGCGAAATTTAGTAAAGTATTTCCTGGGCGCAATGTAATTAATGACGAAGACATAGTGTTCTATAGGACTTTGGCACCATATAATCCGGCGTTGGCAATGATCTCTGAGGTAAAAAATGGTGAAATTAATCAGTATGATGCCGATGCTAGGGGTGGCTGGCGAGTTGGTGCTAAGTTCGCCTATCGTCGTATTCGAACCAGCTGATGAGAGATTATTTGGCAATCATTCGTCGGAACTTTTTTTCGCCAATTGTGTTGGCGATTTTCTTGCTGGCTGGGGCGTTGATTTATGTAGGAGAGCATCGCGATGCTTGGTTTGTGTCAGTAGTCATCATCCTCAACTCATTAATTGGCGTAGTTCAGGAACTTCGAGCTAAGCAGGCGCTTAGAAAGCTTGAGTTAATGGCGGCACCAAAAGCGCGATTGTGGCAAGGTGGTGTATTGGTTGAGGTGACGTACGACTCGCTAAGTAGGGGTGATGAGATTGAGCTAAGAGCTGGCGATGAGGTGCCGGTGGATGGCAAAGTACTTAAAGATTGGGGGCTTGAGGTCGATGAAGGTATGTTGACGGGCGAATCTGCGGCCATCGAGAAAGACAAGGGAGATGATGTCTATGGCGCAACAGTCGTCCTAGCTGGTTCGGCACGAGTGGTTGTGACGGCAATTGGGACTGAAACGAAGGCTGGAGCGATGAGTAAGAAGCTTAAGCGCTACGAGCCAGAGCTGACGCCACTACAACGGGCAATTCGGTTGGCGATTTCTGTACTGACATTTGGAGCAATGGGGCTAGCAATTTTAATTTTCGTAGTTTATTCTTTGGCCGATCAGGATTCAGTAACGATATTAAAGACAATTACTTCGGCGGCGGTGACAGTTGTACCAGAGGGGCTGTTGTTGGCAAGTTCTTTATTGCTGGCGCTTGGGTCGCTAAAATTAGCGAAGGTGAAGGTTTTACCCCAGAAACTGTCAGCAATTGAAGCGATGGCATTATTGAATTTACTTTGTGTTGACAAGACCGGTACATTGACGAGTGGTGAGATAGTTTTGGACGATGTAATTGCGTTCGTCGGCCATAGGAAGAATGTTCAAAAACTGGCTGCTCTGGTGGCCAAAGAGGCGAGTGGCGGCAATGCCACCGGCAGTGCAATTATGCGAGAACTTACTCCTCCGACAGAGTATGATGTGCGCGAGATTATGGCATTTTCATCAGTGCGAAAAATGAGTGCGGTGCGAGCTCGAGTTGGCGATAAAGTGAGGACGGTGTTTATGGGTGCACCTGAGCATATTGCTAGCCTAGTATCGCTGTCCAGTGATCAGAGACAGCGAGTTGAGGCGTGGGCTTCAGAGGGGCGCCGTGTTCTGTTGTTGGCGGAAATTGATGACACCCGGACAGCGCTGAAAGATATCGCCCAGGCAAAGGGGGCGATACTTGGTGCGGTGCTTCTGACGAATAATTTGCGTAGTGGTGTACACGAAGCAGTAGCTTATTTGCAGAAGCAAGGTGTTAGTATGCGAGTAATTAGTGGCGATAATCCTAAGACCGTTCAGTATGTAGCGAGCCAGGCGGGGATTTATCAGTCGGAGAAGTCAATTACTGGAGTACAATTAGCGAAGATGACTGATGTTGAGTTTGCCGAGGCTGCTGATGAGCACGTTATTTTTGCTCGAGTTTTGCCAGAGCAAAAACAGAAGTTAATTACTCATTTCCGAGCAAAAGGATCATTCACTGGTATGGTTGGCGATGGCGTGAATGATGCTTTGGCGCTGAAGGAGGCTGACCTAGGAGTTGCAATGTACGCTGGCGCAACGGTGTCACGACGAGTCGCCGATATCGTATTGCTCAATAACTCATTTACCTCATTGCCGCTCGGTATGAGGCTGGGTCATCGTATCATGCAGGCGATTGAAATCATCGCAACACTATTTTTTCACAAGATTATCTATGGCATAGTGTTGCTTGGCGTAACGATGCTTCTTGGTATGAAGTATCCGTTTGAACCGCGCCACATTACCTTCATGAATATTTATATCGTGACGCTACCAACGCTGATGTGGACAGTTTTCCCGCCCCTGCCCCGCAATCGAGTTAATCCAAATAACTTTTGGCGAGATACGCTGATTGCTATTGCGCCAATTGCGATTATCACTGGCTTGACCGTGACGTTTACCTACTGGGCGATGTCGTTTATTTACCCAGACCGGCAGGCAAATGTTGTTACTATGACGGTCTTGGTGGCGACATTTTTCGGAGTATATATGGTCTTTCTGGTGGCTAAGATGCTCGGTGTTAAGCTTAATAGGCGTGCCAAGAGGGCTCGCCTACTTTATGTAGTGATTGTGGGGTCTATTGCCCTGTTTAGCTTTGGTGCGGGCTTTTTGCGCGATTTCTTTGATTTCTCTACTCCGACGGTCTGGATGCTATGGCCCGCACTTGGTATTATCATGCTCGCCGCAGTTGTTCAATGGCGTTTAGTGGAGCGATGTGGAAGAAGCCTAATACTTTAGTATAGCAAATTTAATGCTTTTTGTCAAGTACGATGAGATTTTCGATGTGTGGGGTGCGGGGGAAGAAATTGTAGCCTTGGACGTGGGAAATGGTGTAGTGTTCGAGGAGAAGTGCGACGTCACGAGCTTGGGTGACGGGGTTGCAACTGAGGTAGATGATACGTGGTGGTTTTGTGTTGAGGAATTTAGTTATCAGGTCGGGGTGGAGGCCGGCGCGAGGTGGATCAACGATGATAATTTTGTCAGAGGTGATGTGGTCGAGGGCTTGTTCGGAGGCGGCTAGGATTGCCGTGGCGTTTTTGCCGAGCCTGGTGATGTTTTGGCGCATTTCGCGGACGGCATGTTCGTTGATTTCGACTAGAGTAGCGTTATCGCCACCAATAGTTAGTCCGATAGTACCGACACCAGAATAGAGGTCGATAACTTTATTCGCATCACCCTCCTCACGCATCGGGTGGCTTACCCACTCAGCCATATCGCGGAGAGTTTGTTCGTAAACCGCAAGGTTGACCTGAAAGAATCCTTCGGTGGCGTAGCGAAATGGGGTATCGAGGAGGTGATCGGTCAAAGTAGTGTCGCCAAAGCTGTCTAGGCGCTCGGTGATGACGCTGGCGGGGCTTTTGGGGTTGGAGAAGATGATTTCGCCACCTTGAGCTGGGAGCTGGCTGGCTTCTTGCTCGGAGACGAGCTGGTTAATTTTGTCTTTGAGGTACAGTTGCCAGACGCAATTGCCCTGTTGGTCGGAGCGGATGAGTAAGGTTTTGAGATTACGAGCTGATACGGGTTTGGTTCGAAGTAGGTCACGAATAGCTAGCGCTAGTTTATTGATCTCTGAGCGCGCTAAGCTGGTGTCCTCGACGACAATTTTACCCTTTGAGCCACGTCGGAAAAACGCTAGATCTAGCGTATCGACACCAGATATAGCGTCGGCGTCACTATACCAACTAAATTCGACCTTGTTGCGATAATTATATTGAGCATTATCAGTAAAGACTTTGACTTCGTCCGTTAGCTTGATGTGATGAAGTTCGAATGCCTCTGAGATTAAAATAGATTTGTGCTTCTGCTCTTGATCAAAGGGCATTATTTGCCAGGGGCTGGTGGATAAATAACTTTCGGTATCGCGTGGTTCTAATCGATCTAGACTAGCAACAATAGTCTGTTCGACAACAGCTTCAACGTAGTTTGATTTTTTCTTGGTGATGCGAATTTCAACTGTCTCGCCAGGCAATCCACCCCAAACGAAAGCTTTGCGACCGTCATCTAGTGTGCCGAGCGTTTGTCCGCCGTTAACGATTTTTTCTAGCATCACACGCATTGCTTAATGATACGAGAAAATCAGCTTAAAAGCCACAGTCTGAGCTGAATCCAGAGAGAGATTCGGGAGATTTTCCAATGTAGCATGAATCAGTGGCTGGCTCCATTGAGATGTATATGCTATAGCTTGCGGAATCGTGGTAGCGATAGCCATAATTTGCTTTACCGTCAATATTTAAACTTGAGTTAGAAGATGCAGCATCGGGTGTCAGGATGTCGCGTAGATAGCCCTGAGTTTTAAGTATATCCCAAACTTCATTGTTCCAGCAGCCATTGACAGTGCTACTTGGGGCTGATGTGCAGGTAGTCGTAGGAAAATCCCCCTTGTCAGCACGGTAGTCCTCTATTGCGCCCATTAGTGCCATGGCGTCAGTTTTGCGTGCCTCATTGCGGGCGTTCTTTTGTGTTTCTCGGTAGGCGATGGTTGTGATCGATGCCAAAATAGCGATAATTACAATAGTAACTATCAGCTCAACAATGGTAAAACCGAGTCGCTTATGCTTCATATAGGTTAATTATAGCACGCTAGTTTGATTTATGCAGTATAATTACGTAGTATACTTAAGATAAGATGGATCTGCGTAACAAAATAATTCACCAATGGCTCGGGCTACCCTTTAAGTTGTTCGTGCGCTCTAAGCGCATGAAACGAGCATTTAGTACGACCTATGTTTTTATCCATGGTCTGGCCGACACGGGAGAGTCGTGGCGACCGTTGATTGAGAAGTTGCCGAAAAAGTACAACTATATCGTGGTCGATTTATTGGGGCATGGCGAATCACAGTATATAGATAGTGACGACATGTATCGGGCATCAAAACAGGCGCAAAATGTTCTGGCGACCTGCTTGAGAGCGGGGCTGACTGGCCCGGTGGTGCTGGTTGGTCATTCGTTTGGGGCGTTGGTAGCGACCGAATTTGCTCACGCCTATAAGGGTATCGTGCGCCATGTCGTCTTAGTATCACCACCTATTTATCGCCGTGAGAGTAAGAATGGAAAACGAAAGCTTCAGCAAGAAGAGATTTTGCGAGGTATTTATCGACAATCTCTGAAGCAGCCTAATGTGCTAATTAAAGGCTATCAGTTGGGCAGTAAATTAAAAATTAAGGGTTTTTCGACAATTAAGTTGACTGAGAAAAATTATGCTGGCATAGCCGGGACTCTGCGTGCGGGAATTATTAGTCAGCAAACCGAGGAGAGGCTAGCTAAGATGACTGTTCCGGTGACTATCATCTATGGCAAATTCGATCCGCTGCTTGTGCCACGAAACTTTACGGCGCTCAAACGTCAAAATCCAAGCATAACAGTTAAGGCCTTGCCGACAGCACATGCGATTGGCAATATTACAGTCAAGGAAATTATCGAAGTTATTGCTTAGTTGGGCTCAGATATTTAATTACTAAGCCAGTGCTAATTTATTTTCTTGGCTCGACTTTACCATGACGTTCGAACCGAATTTGAGCAAAATATCTGAAGCT
>CAZKHR010000053.1:0-1221 GCA_964552745.1 uncultured Candidatus Saccharibacteria bacterium
CGGCGTCAGCTCCTTGGAAAGGTCGACGATAGTTTGCTCTAGTCGGTCTTGGCCCTGAGTAATCACGCTCCGAGCAACACTCAAGATTGACGAATCCGATCGATAGTTATCGGTCAGGACAATAATTTCCGGATCATGATATTGTTTACGAAAGCGCTGTATATTGCCTACATCAGCCCCCTGGAAGCTGAAGATTGCCTGGTCGTCATCGCCAACCGCCATGACATTTGGTTTTTCGTAGTCAGTTAGTGAAAATAATAGACGCAGTTGTGCTAAGTTGGTATCCTGAAATTCATCGACCATGATGAACTGGAATTGCTCAGTTAAATTAGCTTTAAGGTCAGGGTGCTTCTCTATGGCCTGGATAACACTCAAAATCATATCGTCGTAATCAAACAGCTTTGCCTGGTCGAGCTTGGTGCGATAAATTTCATACAGATCAACCACCGCCAGAAGCTTATCGACATAAAGGCTATCTTTCAGTACCATGACACCATGTCCGTCTTTGGTGCACCAAGAGTTTTTCCAGGCAGTAATAGCATTGGTCTTGCCAGTTTCAGCCGATTCCTGGACGGCGTGAGCGATTGATAACGATAATCCGCCGGCATAAGTTGAGATGCCAGTTGGCAGCTTTTCATCTATTAAGTTGGCTGCTTGGCTAGCCAGTGAGGCGAATGGTTCGATAATCGCTTTGGTGATTTTATTGGCAAACACCTGAGCAATATTGTCGGAGATTTGTGCCATGATTTGTTGATTGCTGGTGATTACTTGGCGCAGTTCGTCGACAGATAAGCCGCTTTTTTTGAATTCAGAAATCATACTGCGGACATTGGACAGATAGACATATTCACCTTGATTTTGACTAGTCAACAAGTGTTTGCGTTCGAGATTTTCAAAAATATCGTGTAAAATTTGATACTGTGCTAATTCATCGGCTGGCTGGTAATCACTGCCACGGAAAAAATATTCGCGATGTTGATTGATAATTTCTACGCCAAAACCATGAAACGTGTTGATCGCGACCTTGTAGGCTTGTTCGCCGATAATTTGCCGCAGTCGCTCGCGCATATTGACTGCCCCGCCCTCGGTAAATGTCAGGCAGAGGATGTTTGATGGCAGAACATCGGTTTCTTGTAGGATATTGGCCGCCCGTACGCTCAGTAGTTCGGTTTTGCCAGTTCCCGGTCCAGCGATAATTAGTAGCGGTCCGTAAATTTCGTT
>CAZKHR010000053.1:1231-2775 GCA_964552745.1 uncultured Candidatus Saccharibacteria bacterium
GAAAGTCCATATTACTATTTTATCAGATATGACGCTATAATGAACCCCCGCCATAGAGCAGGACGATAAAGGCGGCAATTGCTAAGAGTCCGGAAGCCTTTATGGCACCATGACGTTTGTACCAGGTTTTTTGCATACGCTTGGGCAACCTGGAGCGGTAGGCGTGCGCCGTGGTGGCTACCGTGGCTGCAATGAACAGTAGCGCGATACTAGTGATTGCCGCTGGTGTGAGCGATTGAATCGCGATGCCGATGCGCGCGGCTAAGGTTAGTTCAGTGCTTGTTTTGGACGGAGTTGTTGTGGAGGCGGAGGCGATGAACGGGTTGCTTTTTGAGGCTGGTTTGGCATAGATGGCGACGACGATTGTTGAGGGTAAGCCGTCAAATTGGCCGTTGATAACCGCAAAACCAACCTCCTGGTACGAAGGTTTTAGCATGTTCTCCCTGTGTCCGTCCGATGCCATCCAGCCCGAGACCGTACCGCCAGCCGTAGTGAAATTTTTAGCCAAGTTTTCACCAGCTTCGGCATAGGCGTAGTCAGCCTGATCTATCCAGTGCCATGGCTCAATACCAGTTGGTGAAGTATGTGACCAGTATTGATTTTCGAGCATGTCATTGGCTTTTTCCTCGGCAGCTTGGGTTAGCCTAGGGTTTAGCGTGAGTGTCGGTAAGTTGGCTTCGGTACGGCGGTCGTTAGTCTCTGTCAGCAAGCCTGTCGGGGTGATCGTAACAATCTGCCCCAGAACGCTACCAGTTTTAGTAAAATTGTAACCAAACTGCAACGCGATAATAAAAGCGATTAAAAACATCAAGCTATAGCGACGGATGAAATGTGGCCGAAATTGATTAGCTTTTTTTGGCACAAGCGCCATAGTGACGCACATTTTAGTATTCGCAAAGCAGTATTTAGTTTGTTTTGCTTGTTTTTTCTTTGCCACGATAATCTAAGCATAGCACTTTCAGGCAAAAAATACGAGTACTTCACGTCAAATGAAGTACTCGTACTGGCTTTATTGTTCTACTCGATACTACTTGGTGTTTTGCGAGCTAGTGTGACGATGACGATTTGCGCTAATGCAATCGCTGCCATTAGCCAGCTCCAAGAGTTTGCTATCACTACTGGCTCCGAGAAGTTCTCAACCGATAGCAACAAGGCAACTGCGCCAACTGCTGGCACAACGGATAGTGCTCGAAGTGCAATTCGGCGGTTTTCTTTGCGACCAATCCCGAGAAGAGCGATAATACTTGCTAGTACAACGCCAACTGCCAGCAGTAAATTCACGATTGACCAATTTTGCTTGCTATTCTCTGCTGCCAAAACTTCACCGTTGCTTCGGATGTCCGTCGCACTTTCAACGGTACCTGCTGATTCGTCGGTCGCTGGCAAAGTAATAATCGCAGGGTTGAAGATGCCGGGGACTGCAAATATAGCTGAAGCAGGTGTAGTCAGTGGGTCTTGAATTGTCTGTGCTCCTGCGGCTGGAGCGTCTACTTCTACTTCAAAGGTAGCAGTTGCAAAACCTTGCTCGGAAGTACTATTGCCGA
>CAZKHR010000053.1:2785-5496 GCA_964552745.1 uncultured Candidatus Saccharibacteria bacterium
ACGCGTTGCTTAGGTTTGTCGCATATGTGTACGACCAAGTGCCGGCTACTGAGTCGTATGTAGTTGCTGGCACCCATTTTTCACTACCGTCGATATTTTTCTGCGTCATTATCTACAGTGCCGGAGATAGTTGGGCGTGCTACCGTAAATGGTCCTTTTGAGGTGATGGCTATTTCGGGAGCGGTTTTGTCAATTTCAAAGCGTATTGTCTTAGCAGATTTACCATCAATTGTTGCGGTACCATCTTTATTGCCTGCCTTGTCACGAGCTTCAAGTTTAATTATGTATTTACCTTCTAGGTCTAGACTAAAATTGATTTCACGGGCAGTGCCGTTACGTGGCACACCAACCTTGCTAGAGAGGTCCTCTACTACATCTTTGGTGACAGTAAGCCAGTAATTATTGAGGCTAGCGTCGTCAATAGTGCCTTTAATGATTACGTCTTTGTTGTACAATCCGCCATCGACCGCACCAATAAGCGTTACCTCTGGCGCTATATTATCTACGATAAAGAAGAATTCTCCTTTGTGCCAGCTACCAACGCCAGCTCCAAAGTATCCCTATGGAGTACTAGTGCTGTGTCCATAACCATGATGGACTTCAACCTGGAATAGGTACTTACCGTCACCCTGGTGGTCGCCACTTGGGCCTGGGTTGCTCGTGCCGCCACCCTTGATGATATTTTTAGTGTCAACAAGTGCATACCACCGGCCGTCATCATCTTTTTTGAGTGGATAGTTTGTACGACTACTGTTTGCTGGATTGTCGGCATCAACTACCTTGTTGAGCTGTAGAAATCCGCCTGAAACAACATCGGGATTTTTAATATTAACATAGATCTTCTTTGTGCCACTAATAGCACTTCCTTGAGTAGGGGTAACTGATTCAACGATTGGCTGTACGCAGCCCTTGCTCTCGCCACTAGAAGTCGTACTTGAGGGCGCTGGCCCACAAAGCCAATCAGAATATTTAGTAAAGGTGCCAACATTAGCTCCGCTGGTCTTGCCCGGGCCTGCCGGTGTTCCCCAGTAATTATCAGAAGCATCCAGATACTTAGTTGCCTTGGGCGCTGTACCTGTGGCCCAGTCGTAGTTCACCCCTATCTGGCCGGGAGTGTTGAAGTTATTTTGCTTGATAGTCATCGAAGCAACATCGTACGTGTTGCCTTCGCGATGGTTTATATTGATAGCAACTGGCGTACCGTTTGCAATTGAGAGGTTTGAGAAGGTATTGCCGGTAATCTCTGCATTAGGCGTTTCCTCGTCTAGTCCCAGGCCAGCCATCCAATCCTCGCCATGAATACCATCAACAATGTTGTTGACAAATTTCAATTGAGCACCAGATTCCCTGGTCATAGGCCTCTTGACCATCAGAGCGTAACCGCCTCTTGCGCCAGATATATTTCGGATGCTATTGCCGGAGATATTGATAAATCGTAGGTTGCCAGATTGGCTGGTATCACCAATTAAAATTGCCTGAGCCGTGTTGCCAGTAGAACTAGATGTAGCCCCAAGGTCATTGAAAGAGTTATCCATGATGTTTATATGACTAGCTGTTCCGATTAACTCAATTACCGCTAGATTAGCCGTAGAGCTTTGCCCATTAAGTTGTACGCCACTAATTGTTGAGTGAGTGACGTCCTTAAAAGAAACTGCATTCTTTCCGCCCCATATTGACCCATTGGATAGTGTGACATTGCGTGCACCCACGGCTTTAAACGCTTGGCCGTTGCCGCTAAAAGTTGTGCCCGAGAACTTAATAGTATTGTTCGCACCATAGCCGGCGACTGATTGAATATTAACTCCAACAGCGCTGTTATTGACAGTTGAATGTGTGATGGCTGCATTTGATACTCCGTTCATCTCGATACCGTACGAAGCATTATCCACGACGACGTTAGTCAGACTTACACCGTCAATACTTTGGAGTAAAATACCGTAATAGCCATGCGCATTCACGGTCAAGTTTTCTAGAGTTAGGTTTCTGGTGTCGTAGCCGGGACGGTTGGTGCCAGTATTGTTGGTCACCATCAACATATCATTTAATATAAAGTTCTTAATGGTGATGTTCTTACGGTTGGCAAGGTGACTCTGTATAGTGATCGCGTTGTTGCTAGTCGTAGATTCGATAATGGTAGCCCCTGCGCCAGAGTTGCTACTGCCCACTAATGAAACGTCCTTGTTGAGACTGATATCACCAGCAAATGTACCAGCGCTCACCCGGACGGTGTCGCCATTGCTCGCCTGGTCAATAGCATGCTGGATGGTTGCGCATGGTGCACTATCTGAACAGTCGGTATTATCAATGCTGTCTGTCTCGGTTACATAAAGTGTCTTGCCACTAGCTACAGCGGCATTCGCAATTCGGTTCGCCACCAACCCATACATCGGCTGTACAATCAGCGCGAATGCGGCGATTAAAGTTACTATTTTTCCACTAATTCGTCGCGACGGCTGCAGTGATAGCCCCATATACACTCTCCTTCTATTTGTCGTACTTCACCACGACCAATAACTGGTTAATTTATCTGAATTATAGTACGACTTACCCCGAAGGCCTAGCTGTTAATATCTAACAATGTCTTTTTGCAGAAGTAGTGATATAATATCTTTATGAATACAGAGACGTATAGCGATGTTGCTTTGGAGCGAGTGATTCAGGGTAAGTTTGGTTTGTCATTAGACATCGATAATGTGATATTGCGGCAAGTT
>CAZKHR010000054.1:0-486 GCA_964552745.1 uncultured Candidatus Saccharibacteria bacterium
CGTGTCTCAGTCCCAGTCTGGCTGATCATCCTCTCAGACCAGCTATGGATCGTTGCCTTGGTAGGCCATTACCCTACCAACAACCTAATCCAACGCAGGCTCCTCCTAAAGCGTCCGAAGACTTTAATCCGAAGACCATATGCGGTATTAGCCACCCTTTCGGGCAGTTATTCCTCACTTTAGGGCAGATTCCCACGCGTTACTCAGCCGTCCGCCACTCGTCACCACTTCTCACTCTTTCCTCAATTAAAACTCGATGTCATAAAAAGACTACTCCCAGCTGGAGCACTCATCTCCTTCATAAAGACAGAGGCCACTCCCGACTGGAGCGCTCATCTCTTTCATAAAGACAGAGACCACTCCCGACTGGAGCGCTCATCTTCTCTATAAAGATGCGGCTAATTTTTCTAAAGAAAAATTCCCGCGTCCAGACTCGATATTGAGAAAACAGTGAGAAGCATGTTACCGTTCGACTTGCATGTGTTA
>CAZKHR010000054.1:496-5192 GCA_964552745.1 uncultured Candidatus Saccharibacteria bacterium
TTAGGCACGCCGCCAGCATTCATCCTGAGCCAGGATCAAACTCTCCGTTAAAGTTTTCGAGGGGCTCACCCCTCGGGCGCGGTACAAGCGAATAAATCGCTTGGGACCGGCCTCTCCCCCTGAAGAGATTTCTTACGAAATCTTTCCCGAAAGAAAAACTGATTTGTGATTTTTTAGATCACGGCTCTAATACATAATAAACTGACGATGATTTGCACAATCAAATTGTTAAAGTTCACTTCAGGCTGGTCACGCACAAATGTTCGCTCCACTAAATTACAGATGTAATCGTCGCTTCGGCTCGCATACCTTACGACCAGACTAAAGACCATCATATCGCACTATCGTCGCTGAGTCAAGAGATTATTCCAACTATGTTGTTGTTAAAAACACAACAACACCAACAACAAACCCCAAAACCGCTCCAACTACCACCTCCAGGGGGGTGTGACCCCTGGCTGAGCGAGGTAGCGACACCTTACTCTTCTGCTCCTTAATTAATGCCTGAATAGCTAAGCCTTGCTCACCCGATGATCGGCGCACCTTAACCGCATCGTAGCACACTATCAAGGTAAGCAATGTCGCTAAACCAAATAGACCGGATGCCATACCATCTTTCAGTAAAATCACCGCCCATACTGCAACCGATGTAGCAGCATGCGAGCTAGGCATGCCACCCGATATAAAGAATTGTCGCAACAAATCGCCTTTTAATCTTCCTCTTTTAATCGAAGAAATTAAATACTTAGCGATATGTGCACAGCACCAAGCCACGCCAATTGCCAAAATATATGGCGACAGCGAAAGCTCAAGCACTACTCTTCAGCCTCCTTCTCTACCTCTTCCATAAGGCTAATCGAAGAAACCGCATCGTCTTCACTAAGTCGCATAATCGTCACCCCTTGAGTTGTTCGGCCAAGTAGCTTTATATCACCCAAGCCCAGCCTAATAGTCTGACCCAGTCTCGACACCAACAACGCCTCTTTCATCTTTGGCTCAATAGTTTGTACAGAGATAATCGGTCCAGTCTTAGCCGTGACAACCGCAGCCTTTATTCCAACCCCGCCCCGCTTGTGACTTGGGAAATTCGATACCCTTGTGCGCTTACCAAAGCCCTTTTCGCTAATCACCAACAGCACTTGGCTGTCGTTGGTAACAATATCCATACCAACCACCGAATCGTTTGGTCGCAAACGTACACCGCGTACACCACGCGCCGCCCGACCCATCGGCCTTGCGTCTTTTTCATTAAAGCGAATTGCCTGACCAGCTGAAGTCGAGATGACTATATCATGCTCACCGCTAGTCTTCTGAATCCACCTCAACTCATCGCCATCGTCTAGCTTAATAGCAATTAAGCCATTGGTGCGAATATTAGCGTAATCTTTGACTGGTGTCTTTTTGACAGTACCCTTAACCGTTGCCATAAACAGATAACCGGTTTCGTCTGGATTTTTACTATCGTATTTAATTATCGCAGTAATTTTCTCCTCCGGCTGTAGCTGTAGCAGGTTCACTGCCGCCACACCCTTGGCATTCAATCCGGCAGCTGGCACTTCATAGGCCTTGAGACGGAAAATACGACCTCTGTTAGTAAAGAACAGCAGATAATCATGCGTACTTGCCGAAACCACCTGGTTGATAATATCCTCTTCCTTGGTGGTCATACCACGCTTACCCTTGCCTCCGCGATTTTGCTTACGATAATCGCTGAGTAGCGTCCGCTTGATGTAATTTTCGTTAGTCAGCAAGATGACCGACTCCTCCTCGGGTATCAACTCTTCGTCACTGAACTTACCTAGCTCGTGATTAATGATCTTACTACGCCTGTCATCGCCGTATTTATCCTTCATTTCAAGCAACTCAGTCTTGATGATTCCCAAGATTTCCTGTTCGTCAGCCAGAATTTCTTCATAGCGCTTAATTGCTTTGAGTAGTTCATTTAACTCATTCTCAACTGCTTCGCGCTCCAAGCCTGTCAAGCGACGTAGCTGCATAGCCAAAATTGCCTTAGCTTGAATTTCACTGAGCTTAAACTGCTTGATCAGCGCTTTTTCGGCAATTTCTTGAGTCTTACTGGCACGAATTGTCTTGATCACTTCGTCAATATGGTCGAGTGCAATTTTGTAGCCTTCGAGTATGTGCGCTCGCTCGCGCGCTTTTCTCAGTTCATACTCAGTCCGACGCCGCACTACTGACTGACGATGCTTGATAAACTCACTCAACATCTCTTGCAGACCTAAGATACGCGGTTGCACACCGTCAACCAGTGACAGCATATTATAGTTAAAACTAGCCTGTAGAGAAGTCAATTTATAAAGCTGGTTGAGCAACTTTTTTGGATAGGCATCTTTCTTTAGCTCAATAACCACCTTCACTTCGCCACGAGCACTTTCGTCGCCCAAATAACTAATACCATTTAGCTTTTTATCTTTAACTAAATCGGCTATCTTCTCAATTAACGTAGCTTTGTTAACACCATATGGTACTTCGCTAACTACTATCTGATGCCGACCCTTCTTGGTCTCGACGATCTCCGCCACTGCTCGCATAGTCACTGCGCCACGACCAGTTAGATATGCCTGACGCATCGATGCGCCACCATAGACAATCGCCCCAGTTGGGAAATCTGGCCCCTTAACATGCACCAGTAAATCGTCAATTGTCGCCTCGGGGTTGTTAATCAGCTCGATCGATGCATCAACCAGCTCACCAAGGTTATGCGGCGGTATATTTGTCGCCATACCGACAGCGATACCAATTTGCCCATTGAGCAATAAATTTGGTACCTTAGCCGGCAGGACGACCGGCTCCTGCTCTGAGCCATCAAAGTTGTCACGAAAATCAATTGTCTCTTTATCGATATCTGCCAACACTTCGTCGGCAATTTTAGCCATTCTTGCTTCGGTGTAGCGCATAGCAGCTGCCTCATCACCATCCATCGAACCGAAGTTACCCTGACCCTGGATTAATGGATAGCGCAACGACCAGCCTTGGGCCAAGCGAACCATTGAGTTATAAATTGCCGAATCACCGTGCGGGTGGTACTTACCCATAACATCTCCGACGATACGAGCACTTTTGACAAATTTAGCCGTCGAACGGTTGCCGTTATGATTCATTGAGTACAGTATGCGTCGATGAACCGGCTTCAGTCCGTCGCGCACATCCGGCAAGGCCCGGTCAATAATCACGCTCATCGAGTAGCGAAAAAAGTTGCGCTCCATAACATCTTCAAGTGTTCGATTCTCAATACCAGGAGTCTCAGTTGGTGCATCTGACTGCTCAAAGTCCTGGTCCTCAAGCGGTTGGTTATCGATTGGTATATTCTTATCGCTCATAATTTACCCCTAAATATCTAGCTCCTCTAATTTAGCATTTTTGGCCTCAGACTGAATGAAGTTCTTTCGCAAAGACACGTCATCGCCCATTAATTTAGTGAATATCGCATCGGCACTTTCAGCATCCTCTATTCTGACCTGAGTCAAAATACGATGCTCCGGATTCATAGTGGTCTCCCACAGCTGTTCGGCGTCCATCTCCCCCAGTCCCTTAAAACGAGAAATCGTCACTCCGGCCTGCTTAGCACGATCTTCACCCTCGTCGATCGCTACGCCACGCGCCCTGCGCTCATCAATAATCTCATCGATCGCTGAGTCTAGTGCTGTCTCGTCGTAAACATACTGCTTCTTTTGGCCACGGTTAATACTAAACAAGGGTGGTTTTGCCAAATAAACATAGCCGCCCTCGACAATTTCCTTCATATAGCGGAAGAAAAATGTCAACAGCAGTGTGGCGATGTGACTACCATCGACATCGGCGTCGGTCATAATAATAATCTTATGGTAGCGCAAGCCATTAATATCAAATGCATCACCAATACCAACCCCAAAGGCCTGAATCATTGCTACGATTTCCTTATTGGCAAACATTCGATCAAGCCTGGCCCGTTCGGTATTTAGCACTTTACCGCGTAATGGCAAAATAGCTTGTGTTTTATTATCACGACCTTCCTTGGCCGATCCAGCAGCCGAGTTACCCTCGACTATATAAATCTCGCTCTCTTCCGCCTTCTTACTCGAGCAATCCCACAGCTTACCCGGCAAGCCCATGCCGTCAAGTGCACCTTTACGCAAAACATTATCGCGCGCTGATCGAGCCGCCTTGCGCGCCCGAGCCGCTAGTAGCGATTTGCCAACAATTTTCTTGGCAATATCCGGATTTTCTTCCAAGTAATAAGCAAAGTACTCATTCATTACCTGCTCAACGTAACGACGTACCTCTGGATTACCTAGTTTATTTTTGGTCTGACCTTCAAACTGTGGATCAGGTAGTTTCACCAAAATCGCCGCCGTTAAGCCCTCGCGCACATCCTCACCACTAAGGTTATCTTCTTTTTCCTTTAGTAAGCTGTTTTTTCTAGCATAATCATTTATTACTCGCGTCATGGCGGTACGAAAACCTACTAAGTGAGTTCCGCCATCCGGTGTTAAGACGTTATTGGCAAATGGCCGAACTGTCTCAATAAACGAATCGTTGTACTGAATTGCCACCTCAATCACCGAATCTTCAACCTCGCGCTCAACATAAAAGATATCGTCCGACAACACCTCTTTGCCGATATTCAAGCGCTGAATATAGCTCTTAATTCCACCTTCAAAATAATGTGCCGCTGGCGAAACTATAAAACCTTCTC
>CAZKHR010000055.1:0-3760 GCA_964552745.1 uncultured Candidatus Saccharibacteria bacterium
GGCGGCGCGTGGGCTAGATATTCCCAATGTTTCGCACGTGATTAATTTTGATGCACCGAAGCAGTACGATGATTATATACATCGCATTGGTCGGACAGGGCGCGCTGGCAATAGCGGGCGAGCGTTAACTTTTGTTGAAGCCCGTTAGATAAAAACTACTTGCTTCTTTTGACTTTGCTAAAGATTACATTGAGCTGATCTTTGATGAGCTTGCGAGTTTCTTTTTGCTTGAGGGCGTGGATGATCATCGGTGAGACGGACAGGAAGATGATGATTAGTGCTGCAACTTCGATATTAACGCCAGCTTCGGTTAGCGCACGACCAGCAAAGTAGCCGAGGTAGGTAAATATCGTCACCCAGAGTGCGCCACCAACCAGGTTGTAGGCCAGAAATGTGCGATAGTGCATCTTGCTGGTGCCAGCGACGATTGGCGCAAATGTGCGGATGATTGGTACGAATCTAGCTAGGACGATCGTTAAAGCACCGTGTTTTTCATAGAAGTTTTCGGCCTGGATGAGGTATTTTTTCTTGAAAAAACGTGAGTTAGGCTTGTCAAATAGCTTTCGTCCAACCTTGTGGCCAAATGCATAGCCGGTACTGTCGCCTAGTACAGCAGCGATAAATAGCATCACTACAAAGATATGAATATTAAACGGTAGTGAGCCGAGGTGGAGGATATTTTGCTGCACCATGTAGCCAGCGGTAAATAGTAGACTATCTCCTGGAAAAACAAAGCCAATCAGTAGGCCAGATTCGGCATAGACGACGAATAGTATTGCCAGTACGCCAAGGCCGGTGATGAGATTTATAAATGCTTCCACAATTATCAATTGTATCACGATTTTGGTGCCAGTAGGTAAAAATGATATAATAATTAGGTAATATTAAGTTTTACCTCCGAACAGGTATCCAATGAAAGGAGAAGTATGGGAGATAAGATTACACTAACTATTCAAGAGCGTGAGTTGCACGGCAAGAAGCTGGCGAGTTTGCGCAAACAGGGATTCGTTCCGGGCGTTGTTTATGGCGCTGACATGGAAGCGATGAGTGTACAGGCGGTCGAAGGCGATGTCGTCAAGGTTATTAAGGCGGCAGGTCAGCATACACCAGTACAGTTAATTGGCAAAAAACGTCGTATTGCAATGATTAAAGATATCGATCGTGACCCAGTCAAGCACGTGATTCGCCACGTTTCATTTCACGCTGTGCGTGCCGATGAGCCAGTGATGGCAGAGGTGCCTATTCGCTTAGTTGGCGAAGGAGAGTCGGCGGCTGAGAGAAATGGCTTGGTGATTTTGCAGGCTCTAGAAAAGATTGAAGTCAAGGCTTTGCCTATGGAATTGCCAGAGGCTCTAGAGGTGTCAATTGTTGATCTAGCTGAAGCGGGTGAGCGTGTGACAATTGGTGATATCAAAGTGCCAGAAGGTGTAGAGATTGTCGACAATGACGATGGTCGAATTGATGAGGACGAAGACGAAGAGCGTCAGACTATCATGGACTTAGTTATAGCCAGCGTTTACGAGCCGAGTGCTCTACAGGCTGCCAACGAAGCTGCAGCTGGCGACGCTGAAGAGGCTAGCGCCGAAGCAGTTGAGTCTGAGCAGGGCGGTGACGAAGAGGCTGAGAGCGAGGACGATAAAAAGACCGAAGCTGAAGCTAAGAAGTAGCTACCTCAGCGCCAGTCTATAGAAAAACACCTGCTTTCGGGCAGGTGTTTTCGTTTGGGGTTTTGCGATTTAGGTCATTACTCCTTAATAAACCCGCCCGATTGGTGTTTCCAGAGCTTAGCATAGAGACCATTGTGAGCGACTAATTCGCCGTGACCACCGTCTTCGACAACTCTGCCATTGTCGAGTACGATAATTCTATCTAGTTTGGCGATTGTCGATAGTCGGTGGGCGATAACAATTGACGTGCGGTCTTTCATGAGGGTTTCGAGTGATTGCTGGATGAGTTTTTCACTTTCTGAATCGAGTGCAGAAGTCGCTTCGTCAAGAATAAGTATCGGTGCATCCTTCAAGATTGCTCGAGCGATAGCAATACGTTGGCGCTGTCCACCACTAAGCTTAACACCTCGTTCGCCGACAATCGTATCAAGTCCATTTGGTAATCGTTCGATAAATTCGTCAGCATGAGCAGCCTTGATGGCTCGCTCAAGCTCTTCGTCGTCGGCATCAAGCTTACCGTACAGAATGTTTTCACGCAGACTGCGATGAAACAGTAACGGCTCTTGCGGAACGAAAGATATAGCTTGGCGCAGACTTTCCTGGGTAACTTTGGTAATATCTTGTCCATCAATCGTTATGACACCGTCAGTCGCATCATCTAGGCGCATAAGTAGCTTAGTGATAGTTGTTTTGCCCGCACCGCTAGGTCCGACCAGTCCAATACGTTGTCCAGCTGGGATGTTGAGTGATATTTGATCGAGCACGGTAATGTCTTGAGCATCATCGTAGGCGTACGAGACATCGTTGAGTGCAATAGACGAGCTGGTGACGCTGAGCGGTTTTGCATCTGGCGTATCGACGATTTTTTCTATCGACATTAGTATTTCGGTCATTGGCGCTGCTTGCAAAAAGAGTTTGTCGTAGCCGTTGACTATCTCACCGAGCGTAAACAGTTGCATAGCGATACGCTGCAAGTAAGCGATAGCAAAAATAGCGATACCAAGCTGAATCTGTCCGTCGATAAGCATACTGGACATTAATCCAATTGCCACTATCTGTACAATAGACATGAGCAGTAGCCGTGATGAGCCGTCAGCTGAAGTCCAGCGAAAGTCTTTGCGGTATACGTCACGGTAACGCTCGTTTATGGTGCGATTTTGCTCAAGCTCGTAAGCTTCGTTAGCAAATACCTTGACCGTCGTATTGTTTGTGATAGTATCAGCTGCCATGCCATTGACTGCGCCAATGAGTTCTTTGCGAGCATTGCGTAGCTTTTTACGTAATTTTATTGATAAACGTACTTGAAATAATAGCCAGACTATTAGCCCTAGTATTATTAAGCCAACCGCTGGGGCGTTGGTGAGTAGTAGAGCTGTGCCTATAATGATGTTGAATATGAATGTTAGGGTACGAGTAATAAATAGATCTTGTAGGCCGACATGGGCGTTTATAAAGTCAATAAATCGTCCAGTCAGGGCACCAATCTTCTGGCTGGCAAAGAACCCAGCGTCTTTTTTGAGTAGTGTACTGAGTGTTGCCACTGACAAGTCAGTGCGTACTTTACTTTCGTGTACGATGGCTGATTGAAAGCCAGTAAAGTTCATCGCTACACCCACTAGGGCAATAACACCTGCGGTAGTTAGCAGTTGGTAGAGTGTATCAGTGTCTTGCGAGGTGAATGTATTGACTGCTTGCGATAGGATGTATGGCAAAATAGTATCAAGCGTAAGACTTGCCAGTGGTATGAAAATCAGCATCAGGAAAAACGATACCTTGTAGCGTTTTATTTGCTGCCAATACAACCTCAGAGTGTCGTGGTTGGTTCTAGTTTTGGATTTGGACGTGTTCGTTTTGCTGAACTCGTCGGACTCTTGGTGCACTCTCTGTTTTGCCATAAGTCTCCCTTTAAATGTGAAATAATATTTGCAGTGGTTCAGGGTTTTATGGCACTGAACGTGATAATAGCAGAGGATTTCTCACCACAGTTTATAACTTGCAGTAAAAAATCATAATCGTATACCAGAGTATACCCCAAAAGACAACTTGTTGCAATTGGGGGTTGTGGGCAGGTATTTATTATACTTACTATAGTA
>CAZKHR010000055.1:3770-5179 GCA_964552745.1 uncultured Candidatus Saccharibacteria bacterium
AGTATACCCCAAAAGACAACTTTGTGTAAAGCCCTATCTTTTAATTATATCACAGATTGATGAACAAGTCAATGCCCAGGAGGCTAGCTGCTATCTGATTTGCCTGGGGAGCTCAGCAGAAAATTGAACTAAGGTCTTAAGTTTTTGAGACGCGATTAGCTAATGGTTTTTCTGCCGCCATAGACACTGCCACCATAGCCAGTAGCTGAAGATGCTCGTGGTGTTGAGTTGGTGGGCTGGATGGCTTCGTTGCTTGACATAAATGATTTGGCTATTGACTGGACTATGGCGCCACCACCCACTATGAAGAGAATTGCTGTTGCTGAAATTTGTAAAAACTCTTTGCGGTTCATTGGCTTTTGTAGTATTGAGTTTAGAGACTTGTTTTTTGTCATATAAAACCTTGTTTTTACATAATAGTTACAATAATAACTATATCTGCCTATGCTAAATAAAGCAAGGATTTTTGGCGCTATAGAGCTTGAGGTGAACTCTTGGGCCTAAGGCCATCAATTGAGCGACGGACTGAGCGAACCTGACCTCTGGGCTTAGGCATTGAAGGTCTTGTTAGGCTAGAGCTACGGGCGGAAGAGCGAAAGCCATCGATTGTTGCCTTGTGTGCTCTTGGGGCGGTCAGCTGAGATTTCTGGCTCAATAGAGTTGCTTTAGCTGGCGTATTCGCCTCTTTTTTCTCTGTTGTTTTAGTGGCAGGAGCTGGAGTTAGTGGCAGTGGCGAATTTTCCAGAGAAATGGGCATGATGGCATCTTCTAGTGACCGATTTCGATGTGTTTTTTTAGATATTTTTTTGCGATTTGATAGCCAAACTAGGATTACCCCAACTTGATACATGACTATTATAGGTGAGGCTAGTAGTGTTTGATTTATAACATCTGGGGTAGGAGAGATAATCGCTGCCACAATAAACGAGCCTAGGATGATTTTATCCTGATGCTTCATTAGTTTTTTTGGCCCAAGTGGCGTATAGCCGTTAATTAGGAGCATGAGAAGTGGAATTTGAAATAGTGCTGCGCCAACCAGCATATACATTGTGATAAAGCTAAAGTATGAATCAATAGTTAGCATGGGGTCTATGTGGTGTAGTTCAAACCCGGTTAAGAAGTATAGGGCGGCGGGTAAGCTAATATAGTAAGCAAAGGCAATACCAGCTATGGCTAGCATAAATGATGCCAGTGTGAAGCCGATTGCTCGGCGAATAGTCGTACGACTGACTACTGGCATAATAAACCTATAGAGGTTATAGATAACAACCGGCAAGACTAGCACAAAACCGATTGACATACAGGCCTGGATGATAAAACCAAATGCACCCCCGGGCGTTAAGTAGACCAGTTTATGGTCTTCACCCAGAGGGGCAAGTAAAAAACCAACTATCGTGTCAAAAAATGGA
>CAZKHR010000056.1:0-4830 GCA_964552745.1 uncultured Candidatus Saccharibacteria bacterium
TACCAACTGTCTACACAATGACTCGCGAATTTGTAGCTGATGGGGTAGTGCTATGCGAGTATAGAGATATACTCCAGCATAGCGCTGTGAATGTTCGTATCCACCTCACGAGCGGATACTGGTTGACATATTAGCACACTATGGACAAAATGTCAATAGTTTTGTAAAAAGTATTGACGAAATAAGCTTTTTGTGCTAGTATTGAAGCATAAGGAACTACATGCATGACTACTAATCCCAACCGCACTCCATCACCCACAGAGGTCATAGCCGCTTCCGATGAGGCGCGAAACCTGTATTCTGTTGATGCAATTAACGAATGGCGATCGAATGAATCACTGCGTCTGGGCTGGCTTCGTATGGAAAGTTTCGAGTCCGCAGCCAATGACGACCAGTACGTGACAACATTTAAGGACGCAATCGATCAGAAGCTTGACGAGTTCTTGGCGACCAAGGGTATCGCACCCGATGATGCAGAGTATGATGCGCTTCGCCAGCTCTACCGAGACTCAAGCATCGATCGATTTTCAGAGAATGAATGGGGCAACTCACCCGCAAGCCGTGGTGTCGATGCAAATGATGCACAGTCGCAAAGTGAGAAGACAAGAGAGCTTATACGTCAATGGCACGATGCGCAGGTTGATGACACTGAGGTTGCCGATGATGATGAGCGCACGATAGATATTATTCGAACTGAGCTCAACGAAGCACGTGAGTTGTGGTCTGGCATGCAGGCAAAGCGACAGGGTCGGCTGTGGGATCGACGGATTAAGGGCTATAATGCTACAAAAGAGCGATACGAAAGATTAAATCGTGAGCTTGGATCTCGAACTCTTGAGGATACTATTAACGATGATACGTTGAGTGACGCAGAGAAGAATGCTGCGGTCATTGCTTATATCTTTGAAGAGCAAAATAATCTACGAGCGGACACAAAAGAGCATGTCAAGAATACTAAGATTAGTAAATTTGTTGATAAATTCGGTGGCTGGTTAAATAAAGGTAATGGCTGGACAAAATTCGGCAAAGGAGCGTTAGTCGGTTTGGGTGCTGGATTAGTTGGGGCAGGGGCTGGGCTGCTATTTGGTGCTGCTGGTGCTGGTGCGGCCGTTGTCGGTGCTGGTGCGCTTGTAACTAAAAGTGCGTTACGCTTTACGAAAGCATACGCAAAGTCTGATGCTAGGTACGGTCGCGGTATGGAGCAAAATGGGGATGAATTAAAGGGCGAGTGGGTAAATGAGCTAGAGAACGTAGCTGGCGGGGGTGTTATAGAGCAGGCCGTAAGCCTATCTGGAAAGAAATTTGAAGATGATACGAAGAAAGAGCAAGGAAAGCGCCGCAAGACGACAATCGTGGCCATGGGCGGTATAGCCGCTGGTGCGACAGTTGGTGTGGTCGTTGGCTTGTTGCTCGATCACTTCCAGGTGTCAGATTTTGTGCACGATAAGATTACGGATAAGGTCGGTCAGGGCGAGCCTGATGGCGCAGGAGGCGCACCAGAGGATGGTGGTGGTGTCGGCAATGGCAGGGCTGATAGTGGTGGTGAGGGAAATGATGATGGTATTGGCGATAAGACTATGGACACTGAAGGGCCTAGTGATGCCAATTCCGATAATGGCGGTAGCTGGACAATGCCCAACGAACAGTTTTATGTCGATTCTGGCCATGGTTATTCACATGAGCTTGTTGAGCTTGCGGGTGCAAACGGACAGGAGCTGTCTAGTACAGATGCCTGGAGGTTACATTTACACCTAGTGGAGACGTTTGGACCTGACTATATTAACATTGCGATGCGCGATTGAGTATGTCGGGAATGGCTAGGTGGGAGAATGGCGTGACAGATGAGATTCAGCGCTGGATGCAAGTCAATGGAGCTTGGCGGTAGTTTAACATGGGGATTATTGGTACAATAAGGTATTAGAGTTAACATAAGGAGATAGAATGTTTCAACTAAACGATGAATTTTTAAAAGAACTAGGGCTGGATCAGTTACCGGAGGAGCAGCGTAAGCCGTTTTTGGACCATATCTATAGTGAGCTTGAGCTTCGGGTTGGTGAGCGATTGAGTCAGGGGATGAGCGATGCGCAGTTGGATGAATTTGCGAATATTATCGATAAGGTGCCGGGGGCGGTCGATGAATTTTTAGGTAAACATGCACCACAATACCAGCAGGAGCCGATGTTTCAGCGATTGGTACAGGCGACTGGTGTCTCGGCGGATGATCCTCGTTTGAAAGATGAGTTTGCAGCTACGAAATGGCTAGAAGTTAATCGTCCAGATTATCGTGACGTAGTGGCGGCAGTTATGGAAGAATTGAAGAAGGAAATTATCACCAATCGCGATGCAATTTTGAGTGGCTTAACTCAGCAGCAACCTGCCCAGGACGATATGACGTTAGCGGCGTAAACCGCGTAGATATGCTTCGGCGGTCATAGTTTTACCACTGGGGGCGATGAGCTGATCAATAGCTAGATATGCGCCGTCTTTAAACTGCACCGACAGAGTTGTAGTTTTTTGTTCGACGTGCGCTCGGGTGATAATGAGCGTGTGGTCGCCGACCTGGATGCGTGAGCGGGGGAAACCGAGATAGGCTCTTATATGGGCTTCAGCCTGCCCTGCGGTCATAGCAGTGGGGTCGAGTAGAGAATCTTCTTTGGAAAGCATTGAACAATAAATTGGTTCACCAGTCTGCGGAGTTGGCGTGAGTTTGCCAGAAAGTATGGCTGGTAAGTTGTCGATTAATAGCTTGTTACCAAGAGAGAATAGGCGGTCGTAGAGCTCTGGTTTGGTCTCGGTACCGGCAAGCGTGAGCGATTGCTGGGCGTAGATTGGACCGGCGTCCATCTCAGCATCCAGTTGCATGATCGAGACGCCAGCTTCGGTGTCGCCATGGGCAATCGTCGTCTCAATCGGCGATGGACCGCGCCAGTGGGGCAGGAGTGAGGGGTGAAGATTGACAATACCAGGGGTAAATAGGTCAATAATCGCTTGGGGGATGATTTTGCCATAGGCGACCAATACGCCAGCGACAGGCTGAAGCGCACGAATATCTTCAGTGATATCGTGTAATTTAGCGGGTTGCCAGACTGGAATATTCTGGGTCAGGGCGTAGGTTTTGACTGGTGGTGCGGTAATCTTCTGACCGCGACCACGAGCGGTATCGGGTTTGGTGACGACGGCAGAAATAGCAAACCCTGCTTCAATCAGGGCTTGAAGGGTGCTGAGGCTGTAATCTTCAGTCCCAAAGAAGATGATTTTTGGCAATTTGTGATTCATAGTCTAGTGGCTGTAGCTCGCCCTTGTCATCGAGCGTGTAAAATGCGTCTTGCTGGTCGCGAATATGATCGATAAAAACTAGACCGTTGGTGTGGTCAATTTCATGCTGGAGGACGCGCGCCAGAAAGCCTTCGGCTTTGATGCGAATCTCGTTGCCCTCGAGGTCGAGAGCTTTGACGCGGACTTTATTGCGACGAGGAACTTTGCCATAAATGTGTTTGACGCTGAGACAACCTTCAAAATCCTCAACAATATCGCCCTCGAGTTTAATAATTTCTGGGTTGATTAGTGCGGTGAAATCACGGGTGGTTTTGTTTTCAAAATCACTCCGGACGATGACGACACGATTAAGTTTGTCGATCTGTACGGCAGCTAGGGCAGCGCTAATCTCGTGTGGTCGAGAATCTTCCCAGTCTAGGGCGGCACTGGTCATCATATCGACTAGGTCGCGCACCTCATCGGTGATAACGTGCACGCGCGCTGAGCGCTCACGTAGATGTGGGTTTGGTAGGGTGATGATACTATCTTTGTTCATTATAGCTTATTATACCAGAGGTGAGGCTTTTACAGAAGACTTATCGGGTCAAGTTCGGTTTGCCAATGGGTCGGGGGAATGTGGCTTAACAGGTCAATTAGGTTCTGGCGACGCGGGCTTTTGATGATGAGTTGCCAGCGATAGGTGTCGCGAATGCGTTCATAAAAGGCCGGCGTAGGGCCTAGTATTTGGACGTCTGCGGGGGCGTGTTGTTTGAGTATTTGGGCGATTTTCTTAGAATTTTGAATAGCGCTACGTTCAGTTTTGTATATACAGGTCGCCTTGAGTAGGTGGCAAAAAGGTGGAAAGCCGGCTTGCTTACGCTCGGCTAGAGTACGGGCATAAAAAGCCGAGTAGTCTTGAGTGATGCCGTTGACGATTGTCGGGCTATTTGGCTGGTAGCTTTGAATAACGACGTTAGTTTTGTGATGTGATCGTCCAACGCGACCAATTACCTGGGACAATAGTTGAAACGTACGCTCCGGAGCAGCGAAATCAGGCAGGCTGAGACCGGTATCGGCCTGGATGACGCCGACTGTGCGCAGATGTGGTAGGTCGAGCCCCTTGGCAACTACTTGCGTACCAATGATGATGTCTATTTCGCCACTGTAGAGCTTGGTGTAGTTTTGGTCAAGGGTTTCGTCGGAGCTGGAATCGGCGTCAAAGCGCCTGATGTTTTTGCTGGGAAAATAGTGACGCAAGGCCTCCTCTATCTTTTTAATGCCAATACCCTTGTGAATAATATCAGCGGCGCCACAATCTGAGCAGCTAGTCGGCACGCGTGATTCGGAGCCGCAGATGTGGCATTGGAGGCGGTGCTGATCGGCATGGAGGGTGAAGGGGACGAAACAGTGAGGGCATAGTGCGTGCCAGCCACAATTTATGCAAAGTGTGGTCGAGGCTGTACCCCGACGGTTATGGAAAATTAGTGCCTGTTGATTGGCGGTAAAAGTATGCTCGAGCGTATCAAGTAGCTGGCCCGACAGGAAAGAATGCTTGGTAAAATTGGTTCTTTTGGT
>CAZKHR010000057.1:0-4810 GCA_964552745.1 uncultured Candidatus Saccharibacteria bacterium
ACAGAGTAAGAAGCTAGCCATGAAATACACCGAGAGGCGACAAATTCGTAAATTAGAAAAGCTGTATCAACAAGTTATCGCCGAGCGAGCTGACGTTTCGTCTCGCGATCTTGATCGCGACGCTTGATGGTTTCGCGTTTGTCGTAGCTTTTTTTGCCTTTGGCAAGGGCGATGGCGACTTTTATGAATTTACCGCTATTGATTAATTTGGTTGGGACGATAGTCGCACCCTGTTGTTTGGCTGCCGTGAAGCGGTCGATTTGCTTGCGACTGACCAGCAGTTTGCGTGCTGAAGTGTCGACACTGCGGGCATTTGCTTCGCCCTTAGTATTGAGACGGAGGGAGAAACTAGCGTTATTTAGCCATAGTTCGTTATTGCGCAAGGAGACAAATGCTCCACGCAACTGAACGTGCCCTTCCCTAGCGGCACGCACTTCTGGCCCAGTCAAAACTAACCCAGCGATAATTTCTTCGCCGAGCTCATAGTCAAACCGCGCACGTCGGTTGACAATAGTAGAACTACTGGTTTTTGATGACTTTTTGGACATATATTAATCATACCATATCTCCTGGGGCGGTTAATGAATCACCGCGACACAGACGATAGCTAGCTTGAGTATTAGTGACAAGTAAAATCACCCATTAAGAGCTTATGGTGTTTGCATTGAGGCTATACCAATTACTCTGCCAGTATGCCATTGCGACGCATAGCATCTTCGAGACGTGGACGATCGAAGCCAAGGATCATTTCGCCAGCAACGTCTGTCACGGGCACTCCTTGAAAATTTCCACCATTTTTTTCTAATAGCTCATCGCGTGCCGCTGGCTCAGCTTCAATGTCTTTGGCAATAAACTCAACGCCTAATCGCTTTAACCAATCCATTTCAGTGTGACAAAACGCACACCAGCTGGTTGAGTAGACGATTACCTTTGCGTCTTTGTGAGTTGGTGAAGTATCTTCGCTCATAAAATCCCCTATTTACATATTTCTTATGTTTTATTGTAGCACATTGATTTTAGTTTTCCTACGAGTTATAATATGCACATGCAAAATGCACGAAGTACTTGCAGAGGGTTTACCCTACCAACAGTAGTGGTCGCTTCGGTGGCGATGTTAGCGATGTTATTGATGTCTTTTCAGCTATCTGCGGCGTCGTCGAATGCTTTGCGATCAGGGTATTATCGGCAATTGGCAATTGATGCCGCACGGGCTGGCGGTAAGATGGCGGAAGAGTGCTTAGCTGCGGGTCTACTTTGGAGTGACCCACTGCGCCCAAGTGGTGTTTGTGATGGCGTTGTTGAGCAGTGTACAGATGCTAATTGCTATCTCATGGATACGGGAACTGTCAGGAGTATGTTCGTTATCGAACCACCAGTAATCGACGGCGACTATATACATTTGGTTTTGATTGGAGTGGTGCATTTATATAGCGAGGGCTCAATTAAGCATACTTATGAGTGGAACCATAAAGCTCAGTACTCAGGGGGAGCAGTAGCTGGCGACGGCGATGACTCTGATTATCAATCGGGTGTATTGAAAATGATGGCTATGGGCGAGGACCACACCTGTGTTATTAGCACGGACAGAGATCTGTACTGCTGGGGCGATAATGGCGATGGTCAGCTAGGGACGGGTGATACAAACAATCGAGCAACACCTACCCCCGTGAGTAAGAGTGGTGTTCTGAGTGGACTAACTATACTATCTGTGAGTGCAAGCGAGAATCATACCTGTGTACTGGCTTCAGACAATTACGCGTACTGCTGGGGTGATAATGGTGACGGTCAACTAGGAACGGGTAACACAACTAACTATACTTCACCCGTAGCGGTGACTCGAACAGGTGCCCTCTCGGGTCTCAGTATTTTGCAGATTGCGGCTGGAGAGAGGCATACTTGTGTTTTGGCGTCGGATGGAGTCGTGTACTGCTGGGGTGAGGGTGGGGATGGTCAGCTGGGCAGAGGCAGTACGTCGGATAGCTTGAGCCCCGTTGCGGTGCAATCTACTGGGGCCTTGAATGGTCTATCGATAACCCAGTTGAGTGCCGGTGCGCGCCATGTGTGCGTTTTGGCGTCCGACAGTAATGCCTACTGCTGGGGTCGTGGGTCAGCTGGACAGATTGGCAATGGCAGTACTTCTAACCGCTCTGTTCCGACTGCCGTAAGTCGTACAGGTGCTCTTAACGGGTTGTCGCTGCGCAAGGTCTCGGCTGGAGGGTTCAACTCATGTGCAGTCGCCTCTAATGGTCAGGCCTATTGCTGGGGTGACAATAGTGCTGGTCAGATTGGTGATGGAACATCTATTGGGAGAAGTTCACCTGTAGCAGTTAGCGTTAGCGGAGTGCTGTCGGGTAAACAGATCACTTCTGTAAACCCGTCTGCCGAATTCGGTGCTGGCGGTGCACATGCGTGTGCTATCGATTCTAACTATGCGATGTACTGCTGGGGGGATAACGACGACGGTCAGCTGGGCGACGGGACCAAGACTAACAGATCCGCACCAGTAGCCGTGGCATCGCCGTTGACTGGACAACAGCCTGTATATATGGCACTTGCTGAGAGCGCTAGTTGTGCGTCTGCGATTGGGAACGTATTGTACTGCTGGGGCGATAATACTGATGGTCAGCTGGGCTTGCCTGGCGGAAGTGATCGTACTTTTGCCGAGCTCGTACCTGGATTTAGCCCACTAGTCGGAGACTCCTCGCCTGTAGCTGGTGAATCTTCGCTTATATACTACTAGATAATATAATATATTTACAGTACTGGGCTTTATAGTGCATTGATTTTAGATGTTCCACGAGCTATAATAAGCACATGCAGAATGTGCGAAGTACTCTTAGAGGGTTTACCCTGCCGACGGTAATGGTCACTTCTGTGGCAATGTTAGCGATGCTGCTGATGTCTTTTCAGTTATCTGCGGCAGCTTCGAATGCTTTGCGATCTCAATACTATACTCAACTATCTAATGAGGCTGCTGAGGCGGGGGCTACCCGAGCGGTCGAGTGCCTAAACGCCAATGGTGGTGTGCAGGAATGGTCTGAGGCTAAGCCATTGCAGGCTGGTACGGCGTGTGATGGCAGTAGCTTGCCTGGTTGCCCTGATGGGCCTCATTGTTATGTAGTATTCAATGATGAGATTAGGACTAATTTTCGGATAGGAGAAGTAACGTCATTAACTTCAGGGGGTTATAATTTTTCAGCACTCGGTGCATCAGGGCACATTCGCTCCAGTGATAGCTCGGTAAGTATAGCTTCTAGTAGTACAACTAATTTTATGTCCAATGCATCTGCAACACCTCAAATTGCTGGCGGTGGTGGCTGGAAAGAAAAGGGTCATATAGGTATATTTGTGTCAACCGCTGGTGAGTTGTATGGCTATGGCTGGAATGGAGAAGGACAAATTACCAATTCTGGTTTACCAGAAACTGTGTCAATGCCTATGAAAATAGAGCTTCCGGCGGGAGTGGAC
Source organism: uncultured Candidatus Saccharibacteria bacterium (assembly GCA_964552745.1). GTDB lineage: Bacteria > Patescibacteriota > Saccharimonadia > Saccharimonadales > Saccharimonadaceae > Nanosynbacter. The sequence goes on from CAZKHR010000057.1 coordinate 3,469, forward strand.
ACTGTTAAGCAGGCAAAGACATCTGGAAGAGGAGCTTCATATATATGCATAATTGGCAATGACAGTGCGGCCTATTGTCGTGGCGAAGGTGCTAATATGCTGACTGCTCGAGTAGGCTGGCAGAAGATGGGTATACCAGGTAATTTGCCAGTGGTGGAACTAATGACTAACGGTTATGGTAAGGATAGCGTATGCGCTCTGGTGTCTACTAAAGAAGTGTATTGCGCTGGCAATAACGACTATGGCAGGCTCGGCAATGGCCTGGGTGCGACTTTGCCTGACGTTGCGTTCGGTAGTTCTCGTAAGTTTGTTTTGCCTAGTGGAGTTACCGCAACGGAGCTTTATCATACCGTTGCTAATACTCATTGCGCTAAGGGCAGCAATGATATACTTTATTGTGCCGGCTCTGGATATACTGGTCAGCCTGGTCCGACTTGGCTTGAATATAATCCAACACCGATGGACTTTAGGCTACCAAGTATGGGCTCTGTGAAGAGATCGCCCAGGGATGTTCGATCGAACTATCATAGCATGATCAACACTCACGTGCTAGCGACAGATGGTACTATTTGGTCGCGCGGACAGCGCTCTGCGGGTAATATGGGGAGCGGTAGTCTAAGTGGCTCTACTGGTAATTCTGTATTGCCGGATTGGTTCGGACCACGCGGAGGGCCTATTAAGAGCCGAGCTTCTAGTAGTTTGTGTATGGATATTCGAAATGGGAGTATCGGCAGGCGTGGTCTCCTACAGGCCTATAACTGCAATAACACAAAGGCTCAAAGATTTTTCTATACGGCAGATACCGGTGCCCTGCTTGTGCCGGCAGACTCAGATAGTGCTACTGCGCAATGTGTGACCTTGGCAGATAATGGTGAGATTATGCTCTGGGACTGCACGGGCAATGAATGGCAGAGGTGGTCTGTCGGTGCTGATGGCAGGATTCGTCTTCCTCACAACGGAAAGTGCCTGGGTATTAGGGGTGGAGTAGCTAGCGGCAACGTTATTGAGATTCAGACCTGCTCATCATCGACCAGTCAAATATTTGACTTCACAGAGGATGCTAAGCCATACCTAGCTTTAATAAGTGGAAATCACTTCTTGTGCGGGGTGCGAGAAAACAGTGCACGCTGCAGTGGTTCTAATACCTATGGGCAGCTCATGAATGATGCTGGAAGTTTGGGTGGTCAGCTGGACGGTAGTGCATGTACTAGCACTGCTTCGACGTATCAACTACAATTACCTCCAGGCGAGACCATAGATGTAGACTTACTTATTAATGGCAGTGGCCAGTGGCAGTATCAGGTTTACACTCTGCAGGTGATAACTCGGAGTGGTAAGGTTT
>CAZKHR010000058.1:0-4722 GCA_964552745.1 uncultured Candidatus Saccharibacteria bacterium
ACTTGAACCTCCACAGGATTGCTCCCACTACCACCTCAAGGTAGCGCGTCTACCAGTTCCGCCACCGCCGCATGTTCTGAGATTATAATGTACTATTATAGTTTAATGTCTTTTCGGACATTGACGCGCCGCGCGTCTACTACTGATTTACGTTTCACGCAGCCGACCACCGCCGCATGTTCTGAGATTATAATGTACTATTATAGTTTAATGTCTTTTCGGACATTGACGCGCCGCGCGTCTACTCATGTTGCGCCTGCCTACGCAGTGTCATGCAATTGACCACTCACGACACTCTACCTTATTATACGCTACATTCGCCTCTATTGTAAACGAACTCTGCTCAATCTAGCTATGGTGTCCTAAATACCGTAGCCGTATTTACCGACCAATACAGAATATCAGCATATCTGTCTTCCGGTAGCACCAAAACCGAGTCCGAATTCATCGCTTTCACTGAATTTGTGTGAATATAATCGATTTTCGATTGATAAAGTGGAATCGCTGGCATATCGGCCAGCCACCGACGAGTAAAAGCTCGATATCTGTCAGAACGGTATTTTTCATCTCGTTTTGACCTCGCGCCCGATAATGCATCGTCAGCGATTACGTTACCGTAATTTGCAAAGTTTAGTCCAGTCGGCTTAGCCTGAGACGAATGCCAGTACGCATACACATCTGGGTCACCACCAATAACTAGCTCATACACCAACACATCAAAATTACGTGGTTGCAGTATAGATTGAAGAACATCTTGTGTCGGATCCAACCGATCAACAACCTGTACGTCTATTTTTATCTTAAGGTTATTGCGCCACATATCCGCAAGGTTATTGACCACCTGGGAGAATCCTGAATTTCTCAGGGTTACTACTTTAACCTCCAAGGTTCGCCCATCTTTTTGGCGCGAGCCACTAGATACCAACCATCCATCTCCATCAAGCAGCTCTTGAGCTTTCTGAATGTCTTGAGCAGGAAAAACTGGCGTATCTTCATCAGTTTGTGACGCCAAAAGTGGCCCGTCCAGAGGGTCTGCACTCTGCGCCGTTTCTTTACGAATTTCTGCACGATCTATTGTCAAAGCCAGCGCCTGCCTCACAGCTAAACTACTCATCACCTCACTCTGCATGTTAAATAAAGCAAACACGCCATCATTGATATTGTGTGCTTGACTGTTGTAGTCGCCACCCAGACTACCGGAAACATCACTGTACGTTAGTGCGGGGGTGGCCATAATCTCACTCCTCTGAAGTGCCTTTTCAATATCTTCTCGCCTACCGTAACTATTTAATTGAAAACGATCCAGCAGTGGCGTGCCATGAATATAGCCTGTGTTAGCCACCATATGTAATGTCTTCCTGTTTGTATCGTTCGAAACAACCTGCAGGCGTCGAAAATTAAATGGCCCACTGGTAATTGGATTCTGACTAAACTGATTTTCACGTAGTTCAGCCGGCTTAACCTCCGAAAGGACGTGTTCTGGTAAAATCGGGAACGTTAACGAATGCAAAAACGGAGCATAAGGCCCTGGTAAAATGAATTTAACCGTATTCGCATCCACCATTTGCGCATTAAATAATCCCCAGCCAGATATTTCAGAACGAGTTTCTGAATTTTTTAGCAGATTAACAGTAAACTCTACGTCACTTGCATTCAGCGCCTCGCCATCGGACCATGTTGCACCTGGATGAAGCTTGACCGTATATTCAGTCTCTGCTTCGTTTATCTCCACCGACTTAGCTATATCGCCCTTTAAATTACCCGACGTATCGTATGTGTACAAACTAGCAAACATCAGCTTTGCTGCTGATTTTTCTGCACTAGAGCGTGCAAAAAGTGGATTAAGGGACTCCAGTGGACCAACGACTCCCTCAGAAAATGTCCCGCCTGCCACTGGTGACTCCGTCATATATGCCGAGCGGAAGCTTAGCCACTGAATGGCACTAATGCTAATCAGCAACAGCATCAACACCACCCAACCAATCACCATTCGCTTAACCGAAGCTAGCCTATCTAGCCGAGCTGAAACAAACCTACGGGCATGACGCATGATATTCTTACTAGCCTTGTTGACTTTTTTAACGCTAAGTTTTGCCCCAGCCTCAAAAGAAAGCGAGGAATCAGTACCGTCCTGTGGCAGCTTACCTGACTGCTTACTCATACAGTAACCTCTATTGTCCTGGAATTATCATACTGGCTAGTATCGACAATATGAAAATTACCGCAAAGATAATAGTGACGTCGAACAAATTCTTATCAAATCCTCGTCTAGTCGTAAATAGTTCACCCGATGAACCAAATCCAGCACCCAAAGACGCTCCACGTTGCTGTAGTAAAATAGACGACACCATCAAGATAGCAGAGCCCAAGGTTACGTACGGTAAAATAATATCTAGTGACATGAGTATTAGCTCCTTATTTTGTTATCGTGGCTATCTTCTCGCATCTCAACCACGCTACTCACTATATAGTTTACCAAACTCATGATGATTCCTGCAAGGATTGAGTCAGTAAATGCCATATCTAGCCCCGGTGCAAGCTTTAATGAGATATACACCATAAATCCATTTACTACAAAAGTGAACAGCCCGAGCGTTAGTAAGATGGCCGGAAGTGCAAAGATAACCACGATTGGTCGAATAATACTATTTATCAACGAAAAAATCAGTCCAGCCCACAAAAACATACCGACAAACCTAACCGTTGTCTCTGGCTCCAAGCCCGGACCAAACAAACTAACCGCCACCCAAAGCCCCAATGTATTCAGTAGCCATCGTAAAAGAAAAACGTGAAATTGTCGCCTCATAATTATACATTCTATTGTAACATAAGTCCTATGCACCCAAAGACTGACGCAGATACCCTGCTTTCACCTCACCAACAACCTCTGACAGCTCACTGACTGTAGCCTCTCTAACCCCAGCTAGGCTACCAAATCTCTTAAGCAACTTCGCTCGCGTTTTTGGACCAATGCCGGGAATTTCCTCGAGTATATTTTTTGTTTGCTCAGTTCTCCTGAGTACCGTATGGTAACTAATAGCGAACCTATGCGACTCATCACGAATTCTCTGAAACAGCCTCGTTACATCATCGTATCTATATTTAGCATCACTACCCCGTAAATTTAGTGCATGCCCGTGCGATTTCGTCTGCCCTGGATGAAGATTTAAAACTACAAACTGACCATCCTGACGCACTGACACGTCTTTATTGCTCCATAGCTGCTCGGTAGCAACCGCCGACTGAGTCTGGTGAATGATAATTTCATCAATTTTCTTAGCAATCGCCACAATCGGCACTTTCATCTGCACCCCTCGCTCCTCTAGCGCCCGCAACGCTACTTCGAGCTGCCCTTTACCGCCGTCAATCAATACCAAATCTGGCATACCCCATGATTTAACGTTCTTTTCCGAAAAACGTCGCCATATCGTCTGATGTATATTACCAACGTCGTCATTTTTTTGATTGACCATCTTAAATTTTCGATACTCCGCTCGCGCTGACACACCGTTCATAAACACCACCATGCTTGCCACCACATTGGTACCCGACAAGTGTGATATATCATAGCCCTCAATCCTTACTGGTTCGCGCCCCAGGCCAAGCAGCTCTCTTAAATCACTGAGCGCCTGGTCTTTAGAAATATCCAAAAACTCACGATCGCCAAACATCACTCGCCGTTGCAATTCCCGCATATACTGCAGCTGATTACGAATATAGGCTGCCTTTTCAAACTGTTGACTCTCGGCCGCCTGCTGCATACTGGCTTCAAGTTCACGAATAATCGCCACCCGATTACCTTTGATATAGCCCATCAAGCGACGAAGATTTGCCCGATACACCTCTGGTCCCTCAGACAATTTTGGACTAATACCCAGATCTTCATTAAGCCGAGACTGCCCCGACCGACGCTCTTTCGTAAGATAAGGAAAAATCTTCCGCAAATATCGCAAAGCTTTCTTCAAAGCAAATGCACTGTAGAACGGACCAATGTATTCCGCCCCATCGTCCAAAGGGCTACGCGTAAAACTAACAGTCGGCCACTCACTTTTGATATCAATCCGCACAAAAGTTTGCGACTTATCATCACGAAGCAAGACATTATAGCGTGGCATATATCGCTTGACCATCTCGCTTTCCAAAAACAACGCATCGACCTCTGATTCCGTTTCAATCCAATCCGTATCAACAATCTCCGCCACCAATGCCATAGTTTTATTGTCCCGCCCACGCGAATCTTGAAAATACTGCCGTACACGATTTCTCAATACCGCTGCCTTGCCGACATAAATAATCTCACCGTTCACATCCTTATGGAAATACACACCCGAACTCAAGGGTAAACTATTTAACTTACTTTTTAGACTGTCATTCACACTACCATCTTATCATCTCACCGCAGTAGACGCATCTCGCAATCCCTACACGGCAAATATCAGTCCGAACAAATGAGCTTATGGAGATTTTACGCACAGAAACTGGAGCACGATAAGCAACACAAGGCCATCGCAAATACTACTAGCTTACCGGACTTTATCAGACTTACTATCAACTCGCTTCTTACGCAAACGAGCAAATATAGCAACCGCGATTATCATTAAGGCCAGTCCAGCGCTCACGCCAATAAATAGACTATCTCCTGTCGCTGGCAGCGTAGCTGGAGTTGACCCGCCCGACTGTTCGGTTGTCGCACAAACCTGCTCGTCACCGAAACCGCCAGCT
>CAZKHR010000059.1:0-4688 GCA_964552745.1 uncultured Candidatus Saccharibacteria bacterium
GGGCTAACGCCCGGCTAGCATAAGGGGTGTGTTGCGATTGAAAGTTAAGTTTACGCATTCGATGAATACAAGCCCTACCCCTACAATGAAGTTCCAGCACCTGAAATAGAGACTGCTGGGATCGCCGACTTAATGCGTAACCCCGCCGATGGCGTAAATCGCAACAGCCACATTAACTGGCAAGATGCACGTTTTGCCGTAAAGGCGACTTTTGAAGGCGGACAACCTCACCACCAAGTTATTGTTGACTACCCAAGTGAACAGTCAGAAACTGGTCGCTACACTCAAGGCATGGCAATTGACCTCGGTGAAGATGGTACACCAGAGGCTGTCGCTACTACTTCTGGTGGTCACGCAGAAGGTATGGGTCGTTTGTCAGACGAGCAGAAGCGAGTTGTTGGTCAACTGATTCAACGCTCAATCGACGCTGGCGAAGCTAAATCCTAACTAGGTATTTTGAACAATCTGAAAAGCGGTTCACAAGACCGCTTTTTTAGTTGTAAGTGCAGACGTTTGGCGTAGATAAAATTAAAACTTGAGCGTTTTGTTTTCGGCGTATAAACTCTTTACCAACTCATGTGAAGAAACCAGTCCTAGACACTCTCCGTGTGTTCCAAAGCGTATCAAAAGCGGTTCACTATTAACCCTTGAGGTTGCCCTAGTTGCAGTCGACAGGGTTTACCTCCTCCGCATGTCGCCATGCGTCGCTGTAGTCTCTTACACTACTCGTTTCACCTTTTCCCGGACACCGTAGCGTCGGGGTAGTTTTGTTTCTGTGGCACTTTCCCTAGGGTCGCCCCCGGTCGCTGTTAGCGACTGCCGTGTCCTACGCTGCCCGGACTTTCCTCCCCGCATTTTTTATTGACATCCTCAACACTACAATCTTTCAAATATCAATAAAAAATGCGGGGCGATCACCTAACGATCTACATTGTTCATTATATCATATTGCTCTTGCGCATTAAGCGTTCGATTTACCATACCGTCCGCCAATTGATTTAGCTCCCGCGGCACGAATGTAAACTTAATTCGCTTAAATTGGCGAATTAACTCCTGAACCCGTTCGTTAATTGGCCATAGTTCACGATTTTTAATTACGTAAACTCCATTTAGCTGATTAACCACGAGCATACTATCAACTCGCACCTCAACTTCAGGTATTCCCAGTCTGAGCGAAGCTTCAAGCCCCAGCCTGACTCCGTGATATTCCGCTTGATTATTTGTTGTAATACCAATATATTCACCGCCCTGGTCGATTATCTCCCCTTCTTTGATAATCACATAGCCAGCCGCCGACGGACCAGGGTTTCCTCTGGATCCGCCATCGGTATAAACAAACGCTCCATCCCTACTGCCGCTATCGGGAATTGATCCATCCTCAAGCGGTAGAATATTCATTGCGCCCAGCACCAACCGGCTAACATCGGTCATCATTGGCTGATCAACTTTGCCTGGACTATACCAAATATATTTATCATAGTGAGCTCCCAGGGAAATAGTCCGCCTCCCCTTGCCTATCGGCACTAAATAAACGATAATTGCATATTGTGCACCAATATCATCATCTTGGTAGGTCATGGCGTCATTCAGCCGAAGCGAGGCCTCCTTGATGCCTAGTTGCTTCAATAAAAATCGCCTAACTGCATCTTCTGGCTGCTCACCGGGCTTAATTCGCCCGCCCGGTAATTCATATTTACCTAAAATAGCCTCGCGCCCATCTGCACGACGAATCAGAAGCGTTTTTCCCGCCTGAATCATCCGAATACGTACTGAAATTCTCTGCTGCGCCATACTACTTATCCTAAGCTATGCATAAAAGTCCCAGAGCAACACGTAATTGGATACGTGATATTCCCCGCGTAAATGCAAGGTGGGTACTCGCAAAACGTTACCACGGCAACGAATCATTAGAGCTCCCTATATCAATGATGTTAGGAAAATCATTTGTATCCGTACGCCCGTCTGGGACTAACTCTATTGTACCATTATATGCGAAAAATGAACATGAAGGCGTCAATAATCCCCTGCATAGCCGTCAGCATGAAACTACCAAGGATTGACGAGCCAACCAGGACATTAACCCATACCTCTCAATCCACTCCATACCACGACGCACGCCGTCTGGCGCCAAAGCGTAAAGCACCCGCGAGCCGTCAAGTGGCGGAACTGGTATCATATTGAAGACAAAGAACCCTAAGTTCACTTGTATGAACAGCCAGACAATTTGCCCAATCGACGTCGCCATTACACCATCACTAGAAATTATGCCAAAAATCACTCCTAGGCCAAACGCCACAAAAGCCAACAGCAAGTTCGTCAGTGGCCCGGCGACAGCAACTAGCGCCATACCCCACTCTCCGTGACGAATCCGGTTTGGGTTGAGCGGCACTGGCTTCGCACCACCAAAAATTGGTCCGCCCATCAAGTAAAGCGCCACTGGCATGATAATTGTTAGTACCGGATCAATGTGTTTAATTGGATTTAGCGTCAAGCGCCCCTGAGCCTTCGCCGTATCATCACCCAAAAAATACCCAACAAAGGCATGCACCACCTCATGTAGCGTCATAGAGAAAATAATCACCCCGAATAGTATCAAAATTCCTTGTATATCCATCTTTTCCATTGTACCACACTAAAAAGTCTACTCACCTCTTGACTAAAAACCGAAATACCGCTACAATACAGAAGATTGACATAAATTAACAAAGAGAGAGTAATCATGGCATCACGATGTGAACTTACCGGCAAAGGCAAGCAGACTGGCAACAACGTCAGCTTTTCTTTGCGTCGCACTAGGCGTGTATTTAAGCCTAATTTGCAGAAAAAGACATTCTTCGTTAACGGACAAAAAGTTACGATGATTCTTAGCACCCAGGCTATTCGTACGCTCAAGAAAAAGGGTTTGCTAAATCAAAAATCCGTAAAAGCGACTAATTAACTATAGGTTAATAAAAAATATCACCGTAACTAACTTGCGGTGATATTTTTGCTACCTACGAACGAGCAATCTTTACAACACTTAATTGATCCGGAATAGCCGAGACGCTCTGTACCTTATACTTTGGCCCAGCCTCGATGATCCCTGCGCCCAGTTCTTTTACAAAAACATCTAGTTCTTGCTGTGGCACTTCATATTTTAAACCTGGATCGTCATAATGCACGGGGATTACCGCCCGTGGCTCTATCTGACGCACTAATTTCGTGGCATCAGTTGGATCTAGCGTATATCCACCACCACCGACTGGCACAATTACAATATCTACAACCCCAATTGCCTCTAACTGCTCGTCACTAAGCTTGGCAGCAATATTACCAAAAACAGCAATCCTCGTATCGCCAATCACTACTCGATACATTGTCGAGAGTAGGCCCTGATCTTCAGTATCAATATGCCTCTGAGCTGCAACTCCAGTAATTGCCACATCCCCCACGCCGTACTCCCCCGGCATTGATAAGTACAGATGCGGTGTTGTATCTTCTACAGCATATCGCTCATCAGTGACCACCTCTACCGCACCCTTAACCGAAACATCCTTTCCACCTGCAAGCGATACTCGCGGATCAAAGATTACTTGTGTCTTTTTTGTTGTAATAATTACAGCATTTGCACCTTTATATTCAATCTCAAACACTATGTTTTTCCTCCTTTATTTGGCAGTAGCTGCTCCGTATCCACCAAGACCGAACATGCACCACTAATTATTTCCGCCACAAATTTATCACGAACGCTTAACCGATAATAAAAGTCTTCGTACGACAAAACTGAATAATTTAACTCACGCCCCTCAGCCTTTTCAATCTTTTTCATCAGTGCTGACACCCGGGTAGCGGTCATTGATCCAGCAAGCAGTAAGTCAACTTGGCTCGCAGAACCCCTCACCAGCGCACCTGCAGCAACGGCCAACCTCAGACCCGGTAGAGACTGTAGTTCATCTCGCCACGACGGAGTCTGATCTTTACCGACTTTTGATCGATGCTTGACCGCTACGTCCGCAAATATCTGACGCAGTGGCTCATAATGCTCATATTGCTGATTGACCGAGTAATACAGCTTATTATCGACACTGTCATCAGAAGTAACTATGCCAACAGTCATCATATTAGCCAATTCACGACGTACGGAATTTATTTGTTCATCGATTAGCCGAGTTATTTCTCGCACATAGAAAGATTTGCCTGGATTATTTAAAAACAGGTGCAGTAGCTTTACCCGTGTTTTTGAACCAAATAGTGAGTCAATCATCTGTACATTACCTATTCCCTCTCTGAGAGTATTGTATCACAAGTGATTTACGCTGACTAGGGTACCAGACAATAAGCGATCGACCGCCTCGGGCGTGCCCCAGTGTACATAAGGATTGCGTCTCAACCAGGTCATCTGGCGCTTAGCTAATCGCCAGTCACTTATAGAAAATTGCCTAAGCATATCAGCCTGACTAATAGCACCATCCAGGTATTTCTTGACAATTGGGTAAACATTTCCAGTCATCGCCTCGCTGGACCAGCCATATTTTTCGCCCAATGTTGTCGCTTCTTTCACAACGTTATTGGTAAATATTTGTTCAGACCTGTGCTCTATTTTAGTTCGGAGGTCGATTTTATTTGTTGTAATTCCTACAACGTAGGTATTATCGATTATTTTTTCCCGTCTCATAGTGCTTATGTTTTTTCGTTCGATCGCGCGAATC